>DATLNE010000009.1 GCA_035536915.1 Acidimicrobiales bacterium | reverse complement strand
CTCGACGGAACCGACCACGACAGCCACGAGGCCCAGGCCCGCATGATCCGTCGCTACATCGCCTGGCGGAACCGCAACGCCAGGGACGAGGCGCTACGTGAGCTCGTGAAGCGCGCAAACGTTGCCTGACGCGGCACTAGCTCAGCGGGAGGCGCTGCGGTTGCGGCCCGCTTCCTTGGCGTCGTAGAGGGCCAGGTCGGCCCGGCGCAGCAGTTCGTCGGCCGGCTCGCCCACGCCGCTGGCGCACCCCACGCTGATCGTCACCGCCAGCGACTGGTCGGCCAGCTGCACCGGCGCGCCGGCCACCGCCACCCGCACCCGCTCCGCGGCCCGAAGCGCCCCGTCGATGTCGGTGTGCGGCAGCAGCAGCACGAACTCCTCGCCGCCCCACCGCCCGGCCATGTCGTCGGCCCGCAGCGAACGGCCGAGCCGCCTCGACACCTCGCACAACACCTCGTCGCCCGCGGCGTGGCCCAGTCGGTCGTTCACCGACTTGAAGTGGTCGATGTCGACCATCAGCACCGCCAGGTGCTGCTTGTGCCGCTTCGAGCTGGCCGCGTGCATGCGCAGGTGCTCGTCGAGGTGGCGCCGGTTGTGCAGCGCAGTGAGCGAGTCGAGCCGCGACACCCGGTCGTACTCGAGCGCCCGGTCGGCCAATTCGTCGTGCAGCGCCTTGACCCGGGCTGCGGCGGTCACCCGAGCCAGCAGCTCGGCGTCGTCGAACGGCTTGCGCAGGTAGTCGTGAGCGCCCATGCGCAACCCCTCGACGACCTCGTCGGTGGCGGTGCGACCGGTCACGAACACCACCGGGGTGTTGCACAGTTCCCGGTCGTCCTTGAGTTGGGCCAGCACGCCCCAGCCATCGAGCTTGGGCATCTCGATGTCGAGCAGCACCACGTCGGGATGCTCCTTACGGGCAACGCACAGCGCTTCCTCGCCGTCGACCGCCTCCAGCACCCGGAACCCGTGCGCCTCCAACTGTCGGCGGACCACGGCGCGCACCACCGCCGAGTCCTCGGCTACCAAGACGAGGCCGCGTTTCACGACCGCAGGCTTTGGGCGAGCACCGGTACGTCGACGACCAGCACCATGACATCCCCCTCCTGTACGACTCCCGCGATGACTGCATCGTCCTGGCCAGGCGGCGGCGGCGCCACGGCGTCGTCGCCGAACGACTCCACCCCCGTCACCTGCTCGACCAACAGCCCGAACACGTTATTGCCCGCTTCCAGCATGAGGATGTGGCCGCCTCCCCCGCCCAGGCTGTCGAGGACGGGCACGGCATCGTCGCCCCGCGAGACGACTCCCGCCACGCCGGCGCGGGGCGAGGGGAGCGGCCGCAGGCCGTCGCCCGAGCGGACTTCCCGGGCGTGCTCGACCGGCACCGCATAACTCCCCGCACTGGTGCGGAACCGAACGAGTTGTCTCATGACGGGTGAAGCTTGTCATCCAGAAGGGTGACAAGCTCGTCCAAGCGGTAGCCCTCGAGCGCCGCCTCGACCACGGCAACGTCGGCTCGCTCGATGGCGGCCTGGGTCGCGGCGTAGGCGCGGCGGGCGGCGGCGGCGTGCCCGGCCTCTTCCAGGGCCACCGCCAGGTGGAAGTGGGCGACAGGGGAGTCGGGCTCCAGAAAGGCCGCTTTGCGGAACGCCACCACTGCGGCTTCAGGGTCGCCTGCCGCCGAAGCCGCTTCGCCTTCGGCCAACAACGCCACCACGTCGGGCAGGGGCGTGGGCTCCGGGCGAGCGGCCCGCGGCGGACGCGGGCGTGGCGTCGGCGTAGGCGCGGGCGTGGGGGTTGCCGCCCGTTTGGGGGCAGGGGCGGCGGGCGCCGACGGCGCCACCGCGCCCCCGGGCCGGTAGGCGAACGACCCACCGAGGCGCACCAGCTTGAAGGCGTCGGTCACCTGCCACAGCGACTCGCTGTAGCCGAGGAACAGATACCCGTCGGGCGTCATCCACCGGGCCAGCCGTTCGAGGTAGGCGACCACGTCTTCGGGGCGCAGGTAGATGAGCATGTTGCGGCAGAACACCACCGGGCATGTCTGCGGCCCGCCCGGCAGCGGGTCGGCCACCACGTTGAGCCGGTTCACGCTCACCCGGTCGCGCAACGCCGCCTTGACCCGCCAGCCGTCGCCGTCACGATCGAAGTACCGCTCGCGGCGGTCGGGCGAGACCCCCGACATCTCCTTGGCCCGATAGCGGGCCGCCCGGGTGCGCTCCAGCGCCCGGCTCGACACGTCGGTGGCGATCACCCGCCAGTCCCTGAGGGCCGACTCGGCCAGCACCATGGCCAGGCTGTAGGCCTCCTGGCCGTTGGCACTCGCCGCGCTCCAGACCGTCACCGCGCCCCGCAGCGAAGGCAGCACATACGTGGCCAGCGCCTCGAACTGCCCGGGGTCGCGGAAGAACGACGTCTCCTGCACGGTGATGCGGTCGAGCAGGTCCTGCAAGGCCGTCGGGTCGCGGTCGAGCGACGCCACGAACTCCGTCACGTCCTGCCCGCGGGCGGCCGCGGCGTCGTCCACCGAGCGACGCAGGCGGCTCTGGGTGGACGAGTCGAGCCGCAGGCCGACGCGGCGGCCGAGGATGTGGGCGGCGGCGGCCAGGTTGCGGTCGCTCACCCCGTCACCCGCTTCATCGACCGCTTCACCGCCTCGGCGACGGCGTCGAGAGGGAGCACTTCGACGGCGGCGCCGACGGCCTTGGCCACCCGGGGCATGCCGTAGACCGCGGAGCTTCGCTCGTCCTGGGCGATGGTGTGGGCGCCTGCCGTGCGCATGGCCAGCAGGCCGGTGGCGCCGTCGTCGCCCATCCCGGTGAGCAGCACCCCGACCGCTCGGCGCCCGGAGCTGGTGGCCACCGACTTGAACAACTCGTTGGCCGAGGGCCGGTGCAACGTGCGGGGCTCGGGGTCGAGCATTAGGCGGCCGTCCTTGACCTTGAGGTGGGCGTTGCCCGGCGCGATGTAGACGGCACCCGCCTGCAACGGCGCCCTGTCGGTGGCGGGCTGCACGGGCAGGGGCGACACCCTGGCCATCCACGTGACGAAGCCGTCGATGAAATCGGGGTGCAGGTGCTGCACGACGAGCACGGCGGCGCGCAGCCCGCCCAAGCCCGCTAAAAGCTTGGCCAGCGCGGGCGGCCCCCCGGTCGACGCGGCCACGGCCACCACCGGGACCGTGCGGGTGCGACGGGGCTCGCCTGCATCGGCGCTGCGGCGGCCGCGGGGATGGCGCAACACGGTGGCGCCCCGCAGCGACCGCACCCGCTTGCGCAACTCGGCCTCGGCTGCCGCCGTCCACCGGGCGGGCTTGGGGACGGCGTCGAGGGCGCCCGACACCAAGGCGTTGACCGCCGCTTCCGAGTGTGGCCCGGTGACGGTGGCCGACAGCACCAGGATCGGCGTGGGGGCGAAGGCCATGATCTGCTCGATGGCGTGGCGCCCGCCCCCGCCTGGCAGTTGCAGGTCGACGGTCACCACCTCGGGCCGGTGCTCCTGCACCACTCCCAAGGCGGCTGTGGCATCAGTGGCCAAGGCCACCACGGCGATGTCGCCCTCGGCTTCGAGCGCCCGCACCAAGTGCGCCCGTTGCGACGCCGAGTCCTCGACCACGACGACCCGGATCACGAGGCCCGCCCGAGCAACCGCTCCACTGCGGCCAGCAGGCCCGACTCGTCGAAGGCGCTCTTGACGATGTAGCCGTCGGCGCCCGCCTCCAGCCCCCGCTGGCGGTCCTCGTCGCCCGCCCGCGAGGTGAGGATGAGCACGGGGATGGTGGCCGTCGAGGGCTGGGCCCGGATGGCCTCGGTCAAGGCGAAGCCGTCCATGCGGGGCATCTCCACGTCGGTCATCACCAAGTCGGCCGGCTCCTCGGCCAGCCGGGCCAAGGCGCTGACCCCGTCGTCGGCGGTGCGCACGGCGTAGCCCGCCCGCTCGAGGATCGACCGTTGCAGCTCTCGCACCGTCATGGCGTCGTCCACGACGAGGATCGTTCCCCGACGCGGCGTCGACAGTGCAGGCCCCGACGTCGACGGCCGCTCCCGGCGCGATCGGGCCCGGTCGATGAGCCCGGGGGCGTCGAGCACCACCAGGATCGAGCCGTCGGGTTCCACGCTCGCCCCGGCCAGCACGTCGAGGCGGGGGAGCAGGCGGCCGAGCCCCTTGACCACCACGTCGCGCTGGCCGACGAGGCGGTCGACCCGGAAGGCGTGGCGTCGGGTCACGCCCGACACCACCACCACCGGGCCCTCGGCGGGTTCGTCGGCACCGAGCACGGCGCCCAGGTCGGACACCGGCACGGCCTGGCTGCCCACCTGCACGCTCAGGCGCCCCTCGGCGTGGCGCAGCGGGGCGTGCTCGGCGTCCTGGGCCACCAGCACCGAATGGAGCGGCAGGGCGTAACACCGGCCCCCCGCCTCCACCAGCAGGCAGGGCAGGACGGCCAGGGTGATGGGCACCACGATGCGGAACTCGGTGCCCTCGCCCGGCGTCGAGCGGACGTCGATGCGCCCCCGGGTGGCGTCGACCGCGGTACGCACCACGTCGAGGCCCACGCCGCGCCCCGACACGTCGGAGATGAACTCGGCCGTCGACAGCCCGGAGCGGAAGATCAGGTACAGCGTCTCCTCGTCGGACAGGGCGGTGGTGTCGGCCCCTCGTCGCGACGCCTCGTCGCGCACCCGCCCCACGTCGATGCCGCCGCCGTCGTCGGACACGGCGAGGATGACCTCGGAGCCCAACTGCATGGCGTGGAGGCGCACGGTGGCCTGGGCAGGCTTGCCCGCCGCCTCTCGTTCGGCGGCGGTCTCGATGCCATGGTCGACGGCGTTGCGCACCAGGTGCAGCAAGGGGTCGGCCAACTGCTCGAGCACGCTGCGGTCGAGCTCGGTGTCGTCGCCTCGCACTTCCCAGTGCACGTCCTTGCCGCACGATCGAGCGACGTCGCGCACGGCCCGGTGGAGGT
Organism: Acidimicrobiales bacterium; assembly: GCA_035536915.1. Lineage (NCBI taxonomy): Bacteria > Bacillati > Actinomycetota > Acidimicrobiia > Acidimicrobiales > Acidimicrobiales bacterium. Next base: position 107,666 of record DATLNE010000009.1, on the reverse strand, counting down.
TGTCGGTAATGGTCGCCACCGGCACCATGCGCGCTCGCATGGTCTTTTCCTGCAGCTCGTTGAGCACGTGCGACAGCTCGCGGAACTCGGCCACGTTGGCCGGGTCGGTGCCCACCAGGTCGGTGAGCATGCGGCCCATGCGCAGGTGGGCGGCGGCGGCTTCCCCGACCAGGCGCACCAGTTGGTCGAGGCGAGGCACGGGCACCCGGATGGTCTCGCCCGACTGGTCGCTGCGGGGCGCGGGCGTGGCAATGGGCGGAGCCGCACTCGGAGGCGGAGGCGCCGTGGCAGGGGCCGTCGACGGCACGGGCGGTTCTTCCACCGGTTCCTCGCGCAACGCCCGCACGTTGGCCTCGACCACCGCGGCCTCGTCGGTGCGGTCTTCGCCCGCCATCAGCTCGGGGATGAAGCGGCGCACGGCGTCGACGGCGGCCAGTAGCCCGTCGACCAGGCGGGGCGAGGCCATGCGCTCGCCTTGGCGCAGTTCCTCGAGCAGGTCCTCCATGACATGGGCCACCCGGGCCACGGGGTCGAGGCCCACCATGCCCGCGGCCCCTTTGAGGGTGTGGGCGTCGCGGAAGATCGACGCCACCAACTCGGGGTCGTTGCCCGCCTCCTCCAACTGCAGCAGCTCGGTCGACAGTCGCAGGAGGCGGGTCTCGGCCTCTTCGGCGAAGAGCTGGCGGAACTCCTCCTCGAAGTCGCCGAGCTTGCTCACGGGCGTCCTCCGATGCGAACCGGGGCGAGCACGGCGCTGATGTCGAGCAGCACCGCCAGGCGGCGGCCCACCGTGTGGGTGGTGAGCGCACCGGGCAGGTCGGCCGTGCCCGTCTGCTCGCCCAGGTCGACCACCTCGGGCACGGCGTGGGCGGCCAAGGCGGCCAGGCCCAAGGCGGTGTCGACCACGACGGCGTAGGGGTGGTCGCCCGAGCCGCCCACGCCGAGCAACGCGCCTGCGTCGAAGAGGGGCACGATCTCGCCTCGCAGGTTGAACACGCCCAGCACCGTCGACGGTGCCGTCGGCAGGGGGACGACCAACGGCACGGCCACCACCTCGCGCGCCCAGGCGGTGTCGACGGCGTACCACTCCGGCCCGACGGGGAGGAGCAGCGCCTGCACCGGCGCCCTAACCCTGCGCGGCTGCCGCTCGCGCCGCCGTCGACTCCAACCCGGAGGCCAGGGACGCCAACGTCGAGGCCGCCGCCGCGATCTGTGAAGCCGTGGCCGACACCTGTCCGCTGGCGTCGGTCAACTGCTCCATGGTCTCGACCACTTGCGCGGTGGCCGACCGTTGCTGCTGGGTGGTGAGGCGCACCTGGGCGGTGGCGTCGGCCACGTGTTCGAGGAGGCCCAGCCCCCGCTGCATCTGCTTGGCGCCCTTTTCCATGGCCATGACCGTGGCGTTGGTCTCGGACTGCACGCCTTCGATGATGGTGGTGATGTCGCCCGCCGAGGCCTTGGACCGTTCGGCCAGCCGGCGCACCTCTTCGGCCACGACGGCGAAGCCCCGGCCTTCCTCGCCCGCCCGGGCCGCTTCGATGGCGGCGTTGAGGGCGAGCAGGTTGGTCTGGTCGGCGATGTCGTTGATGAGCCCGAGGATGAGGGTGATCTCGTTGACCCGCTCGGCCAGGGCGAGCGTTCGTTCGGAGGATGCCTCCATGTCGGTCTGGGCCTGCTCCAACGAGTCGCGGGTCTCGGCCGCTTGCGAGGCCACCTCGTCGACGGTGTCGGCTATCGACGCCGAGGCTCGCGCCAGTTCCTCGGTGGTGGCCGAGGTCTCCGTCACCGCCGCGGCCTGCTCGGTGGTGGTGGCGGCCAGCTCTTCCGACGAGGCCGAGAGCTCGGAGGCCGCGGAGTTCACCTCCAACGAAGCCGAGCGCACCTCCGACACCAGCCGTTCGAGGCTCTCCACCATGGAGTTGAACGACTGGCCCAGCCGGTTCACCTCCTCGGAACCGCCGGGCTCCACCCGGCTGTCGAGGCGGCCGTCGCGGACGTTGTCGGCGGTGTCGGACAGGTCGAGGATGGGCCGGGTGGTGCGCCGGGCGAACCACACGGCGAAGGCCAGGGCGGCGAGGGTGGCCACCACGACCATGCCCAGCGCCAGTCGACGGCCGGTGGCGACCGGGGCCAGTGCCGTGGAGCGGGCCTCGGTGCTGATCACGGCCCAGCCCAGCGGCTCCACCGGGGCGAAGCCTGCCAGCACGCGGGTCCCGCGGTAGTTGCGGTAGTCGGCGCTGCCGGTTTCCCCGGCGAGCCCGCGGTTGGCTCCCACCGTGGAGACCCGGGTGCTGAAGGCGCCCTTGGTCAGGAGGTCGGCATCGGCGGTGATCGCGCCCATCGTCGAGGAGTAGACCAGCCGACGTTCCCGGTCGACGGCCAGGAGCTCGCTGTCGACCGACGCGTCCTCCTTGTCGATCAGCTCGGCAAGCATCGACGCCTTGAGGTCGCCGATCACCACGCCGGCGGGACGGCCGTCGGCGCCCGTCACCGGGTGGGCCACCGGCCACACGATGGTGTCCTGCACGGGGACGGGCGACGCCACCGCAGGCTGGCCGGAGGCCGCCGAGGTGAACCACGACTGGGCCAGGAGGTCGATCGGCGCCGTCGCCCCGCCGGTGGAGGCCACCACCCGACCCGACAGGTCCGTGAGGTAGATGGCGTCGTAGCTGCCGTACGTGTCGGCCACCGTGGTGAGGAGCTCGCCTGCGGTCCGGTCGCCGACGCGGCCTCGCAGCAAGGTGGCGACCACCCGCATGTCGCCCCGTCGCTCGTTCATCCAGCCCGTGAGCTCGTCGGCGTGGGCCACGGCGACCGCCGTGCCCGCCTCCTCGGTGAGGCGGGTGATGTTGTCGGCCGAGCGGGCGGTGAGCACCCACGACAGGACGACGGCCACCGGCAACGACACCGCCAGCATGCCGATCAGAAGCCGGGTGGCGAAGCGCCTCCGGACAGTTCGCCACCAACCTCGCACACCTTGCCCGCCAGCTCGCATGGGCCGCACAGTAGGGCGCGACGGGCCCCGATTCGCGGTACCCTCGGAATCACAGGGTTGTTATTTGTCCACAGGGTCCTGTGGAAGCTCTGTGGATGAACGGAGCGCCGTGCCGGATTCCTTCACCCACCTCCACCTCCACACCGAGTTCTCGATGCTCGACGGCGCCGCCCGGGTGAAGGAAGTCATCGGCGCGGCGGCGGCCGACGGCCAGCCCGCCATCGGCATCACCGACCACGGCAACATGTACGGCGTCCTCGACTTCTACAAGGAGTGCCGGGAACAGGGCATCACCCCGGTCATCGGCACCGAGGCCTACATGGCGCTCGAGCACCGGGAGGAGCGGCCGGTTCGACGGGGGCGCATCGACGACACCGGCGGCGACGGCGACGAGGGCGAGAAGCTCTACTACCACCTCACCCTCCTGGCCGAGACCACCCAGGGCTACAAGAACCTGATGAAGCTGTCGTCGGCCGCCTACCTGGAGGGCTACTACTACAAGCCCCGGCTCGACTGGGAGCTGCTGGCCCGGCACGGCGAAGGCGTCATCGCCACCACCGGCTGCCTGGGCGGCGTGGTGCTGCAGGCTCTGCTGAAGGGCGACTTCGAGGGGGCGGTGGCCAAAGCCGCTCGCCTGCAGGACATCTTCGGCAAGGACTCGCTGTTCGTCGAGCTGCAGGACCACGGCCTGGCCAAGCAGCACAAGACCAACCCCCAGCTCATCGAGATCGCCCATCGCATCGGGGCGCCCCTGCTGGCCACCAACGACGCCCACTACACGCGGCGCGACGACCACGTGGCCCACGACGCCCTGCTGTGCGTGCAGACCGGCGCTTCGTTGAGCGACGAGAAGCGCTTTAAGTTCGAAGGCGAGGAGCACTACCTCAAGTCGGCCGCCGAGATGCGCCACTTGTTCAAGGACTATCCCGAGGCGTGCGACAACACCCTCTGGATCGCCGAGCGGGCCCAGGTGGAGATCGAGTTCGGCAAGCCCAAGCTGCCCGAGTTCCCCCTGCCGTCGGGCTTCACCTCCGAAGACGAGTACCTGCGCCACCTGACGTATGAAGGTGCACGGCAGCGCTACGGCGACTCGTTGCCCGTCGCCGTCACCGACCGGCTCGACTACGAGCTCGGCGTCATCAAGGACATGGGCTTCTCCGCCTACTTCCTGGTGGTGTGGGACCTCATTCGCTTCGCCAAGGAGCGGCGCATCCGGGTCGGCCCCGGCCGTGGGTCGGCGGCGGGTTGTTGCGTGGCCTACTGCCTGCAGATCGTCGACCTCGACCCCATCCGCTACGACCTGCTGTTCGAGCGCTTCTTGAACCCGGGCCGCAAGCAGATGCCCGACATCGACATGGACTTCGACGACCGCTACCGCGGCGAGATGATCAAGTACGCGGCCGAGCGCTACGGCTGGGACCACGTGGCCCAGATCGTCACCTTCTCCACCATCAAGGCCCGAGCCGCGGTGCGCGACGCGGCCCGGGTGCTGGGGTACCCCTACGCGGTGGGCGACAAGGTGGCCAAGGCCATGCCGCCGTTGGTCATGGGCCGCGACACCCCGCTGTACGCCTGCCTGGAGAAGCACCCCAAGTACGAAGACGGCTACAAGATGGCCGCCGAGCTGCGCGAGATGTACGCCGCCGACCCCGACGTGGCCAAGGTCATCGACGTGGCCAAGGGGCTCGAGGGCCTGCGCCGCCAGGACGGCATCCACGCCGCGGCCGTGGTCATCACCCACGAGCCGTTGACCGAGTACCTGCCCATCCAGCGCAAGCCGGAGTCGGGCAAGCCGGTTGAAGAAGCGCCCATCGTCACCCAGTACGAGATGCACGGCGTCGAAGAACTCGGCCTGCTGAAGATGGACTTCCTGGGGCTGCGCAACCTGTCGGTCATCGAACAGGCCCTCGACCTCATCGAGGAGTCCACCGGCACACGGCCCGACATCGACAACGTGCCGCTCGACGACGAGAAGACGTTGGCCATGCTGCGCCGGGGCGAGTCGATCGGCGTGTTCCAGTTGGAAGGCGGGCCTATGCGGGCGCTCATGCGCTCGCTGGCCCCGACCTCGTTCGACGACGTGGCCGCCTTGGTGGCGTTGTACCGGCCCGGGCCCATGGCGGCCAACATGCACAACGACTACGCCGACCGGAAGAACGGCCGCAAGCCGATCATCTACTTGCACGCCGACCTGGAAGAGCTCCTGGGCGACACGCAGGGGCTGATGATCTACCAGGAGTCGATGATGCGGGTGGCCCAGAAGTTCGCGGGTTACTCGCTGGAGGAAGCCGACAACCTCCGCAAGGCGGCGGGCAAGAAGGTCCGCGAGATCATGGCCAGGGAGCGCGAGAAGTTCGTGGCCGGCTGCGACGCCACCGGCTACGGGCGCGACATCGGCACCGCCCTGTTCGACGTGATCGAGCCGTTCGCCGACTACGCGTTCAACAAGTCGCACTCCTACGGCTACGGCTTCGTCGCCTACCAAACGGCCTGGCTCAAGGCCAACCACCAGGTCGAGTACCTGGCCGCCTTGTTGACCTCGGTCAAGGACGACAAGGACAAGACGGCCGTCTACCTCTCGGAGTGCCGCACCATCGGCATCCAGGTGCTGGTGCCCGACGTGAACGTGTCGGCCTCCGACTTCATCGCCCGGGGCGAGACGATCCCCTTCGGCATGTCGGCCATCCGCAACGTGGGCGAGGGCCTGGTCGAGCGCATGGTCATGGAACGGGAGAAGAACGGCCCGTTCACCGACTTCTACGACTTCTGCGAGCGGGTCGACCCCATGGTGCTCAACAAGCGCTCGGTCGAGTCGTTGATCAAGGCGGGCGCCTTCGACTCCATGGGCCATCCGCGCCACGGGTTGTTGCTGGTCTTCGAGCAGATCGTCGATCGCATGCTGGCCCGACGGCGCGAGGCGGAGCTGGGGATCATGTCGCTGTTCGGCGACGCGCCTGCGGGCGACGACGCCCCGCCCGCCTTCGACGATGCCCGCATCCCCATCCCCGACAGGGAGTTCGACAAGGCGCAGAAGCTGGCCTTCGAAAAGGAGATGCTCGGCCTCTACGTCTCCGACCATCCGCTGATGGGGGCGGAGACGGCGTTGCGCAAGCACACCGAGTCGACCATCTCGGAGTTGCGCGAGGGGTCGACCGACGGTGCCGTGCGATGGGTGGGCGGCGTGGTCACCGCCCTGGCCCGGCGCTACACCAAGAAGGGCGACCTCATGGCCACCTTCCACCTGGAGGACCTGCAGTCGTCGGTGGAGTGCTGGGTGTTCCCCCGGGTCATGCAGGAGTACGGGTGGATGCTGGCCGACGACGCCATCGTGTGCGTCAAGGCGCGGCTCGACACCCGCGACGACACGCCCAAGCTGACCGTGCTCGAGCTCAAGAAGCCCGAGCTGGTGCTCGACGGCGGCCCCCCCGTGCGCATCGAGCTCCCGCTCAACTCGCTGACCGACAAGCTGGTCGAGCAGTTGAAGGAGCTCTTGGTCACGCACGGGGGCGACTCGCCCGTCTACCTGCACGTCGGGCAGAAGATCCTGCGCCTGCCCGACGAGTTCAACGTCGACGCCCGCAACGGCTTGTTGGGTGAGATCCGCGTCCTCCTCGGCCCCAACGCCCTGGTGAGCTGACTACAGCGTGGAGGTGCCCCGGGTTTCAGCCCCGTCGCACCGCCCGACGCACGGCACGCCGATAGAGCCTGTCGGGTCGAGTTCGTAGCCGGCGCGGGCCGAGAAGTCCTGCAATGTCGATCCTGCGCCGATCGGCGTACACGAGGCGCAGACGTCGGCCAGCGCCGCGTTCGCGTCGGTGAGCGGCACCGTCCACTGAAGGACATTGGTGGTGGGGTCGAGCGTGGCGTCGACGGCGGTACCGCTGCCTGTGCTGGCGAGATTGACGACGTCGAACGAACCCGTCGCCGTCGTGTCGAATTGGCCGACGTGGCTCACCCGAACGTGCACGCTCAGCCCCGCGTAGGTAGTCCCGAAGCTGAAGGTGCGACCCGAGGTTTGGAGCGGCGCAGCGTCGATGTCGACCACCTTGATGCTGAACAGCAGGTCGGTACCGTCCAGGACGACGTCGGCCTCCACGATGTCGATGCCTGGTTCCGACAGCGCAGGCACCGTTGTCAGGCAAGGGTCGACGGCGATGCCCAGGTTCGGCTGACAGGGGTAGGCGGTGACGCCGGCGTCGCCCGCCGGGTCGGTGATCACCGGCGTCGAGGCATGTGCGGTGCTCGGTAGGAGCAGCGCAAGCCCTGCGCCGAAGGCGAGCGCGGCAAATCGAGAGCGGTGGTGCAGGGGCATGAGGTGACCTCCAGTAGCGCGCCTCCCGCGGGCGCGATCCGCCCAAGTGTGGCACCCGTGTGTGGCCGATCAACCGCACGCGACGAGGCGTCGCTTTTCACAGACAGTGGCCTGACCGGTAACCTTGACCTTCGACCGCATCCATGGGGAGAACGCGCAGGCATGGCGATCGAGCTCGAGACCAAGGACTGCACGGCGCTCAGCGACGCCGAATTGGGCGAGATGGCCGACATCTGCGCCGACGGCCCCGCTGGGTACCAGATCGGCCTCTTGTCCAAGCAGCGTGAAGAGTGGGTGCTGATCACCCAGGCGCGCGACAACGGCAAGTTGTGCGGGTTCTCCTTCTGCACCTTGGAGCGCATCGGCGGCACCCCGTGCCTGCTGGTGGGCCTGGCGTCGGTGAAGCGCAACGCCCGCCGGGAGACAGTGCTCAAGTCGCTCATGGCCGACCAGTACCGGCGGGCCCTGCTGGCCTTCCCCGACGAGGACGTGCTCGTGGGCACCAAGTTCGTCGATGCCGCGGGCTACGCCGCTTTCAAGGGGCTGGACGACATCGTGCCCCGTCCCGGCCACAAGGCCACCGGCGAAGAGCGGGCCTGGGGCCGGCGCTTGGCCAAGCGCTTCGGCTTCGAAGGCAAGATCGACGACCGCACCTTCGTGGTCACAGGCGCAGGCGAGCCGTGCGGGGTGCTCGACCACGAAGTGCTCAAGCCCGATGCCATCGACCCCGACATCAAGGCTTTTTTCAGTTCGCTCGACCTGTCCCGGGGAGACCACCTCATCGCCTTCGGTTGGGCGATGGCGGAGGACCTGGCGGCGGGCAAGCTCGGCAAGTAGGTCCACTCGATGTCGACGTCAGTGGGTAACACTGACGTCATGAAAACGGGGTTGGTCCTCGGCGGCGGCGGGATCGTAGGCATGGCGTACCACGCCGGTGTCCTACGGGCCTTAGAGGCGGAAGCCGGCTTCCGTCCGGCCGATGCCGACCTGGTGGTGGGCACCTCTGCCGGTTCCGTGGTCGGCGCCTACCTGCGCACGGGATGGTCGACCGAAGACTTCTGGCAGTTGGCGCTGGGCACGCACCCCACCAAGCCGGGGATCGGCGGCGAGGTCGACGGCAAGCCGGTGGGCTCCGAGCTGATGACGGCCACGTGGCGCACCCCGTTCGACCTCTCCCGCCGGGCGCTCGGCTCCGCGTACGTGCTGGGCCGCTCGCTGTCGCCCTTCCGCCTGCCCATGGCGGTGCCGGTGCCCGAGGTGCTCACCCGGCTGTTCCCGGGCGGGCTGTTCGAGATGACCGAGGGCCGCCGGCGCTTCGAGGAAGAACTGCCCGAGGAGTGGCCGGAAGCGGCGTTGTGGCTGACGACGGTCGACATCTCGACCGGTCGGCGGGTGGTGCTAGGGCGCACAGGCGCGCCCACGGCGTCGCTGCGCAAGGCCGTGATGGCGTCGGCCGCCATCCCCGGCTTCTACCGGCCGGTGAAGGTGGGCAAGCGGGTGCTGGTCGACGGCGGCGCCCACTCGTCGTCGAACCTCGACCTGGCCGTGCGGGCCCGGTGCTCGCTGATCATCGGCGTGGTGCCACTGGCCTTCGACACCGTGCTGGCCCCCGCCGCCCTCATGCAACTGGTTCGGCGCTGGCCCGCCCGCTCCCTGGCCGCCGAGGTGGCCTTGGCCAAGCGGCGCAACGTCGAGGTGCTCCTGCTGCGGCCCACGGCCGACGAGGTACGCCTGCACGGGCTCAACCTCATGCGCCCCGACGGGCTCGACCGCATCGCCCGCGCCGCCTACGACGCCACCGCCCGCACCCTGGCCACCGACCGCTTCCGCTCGGTCCTGGCCGACCTCCCCGCCGCCTGACCACTAGCCGAATGCATGGGTGAGTGCCGTCGCTCGAACCCAGGAGGCCAACGGGGGTGACGCCCGCATCGAGTCCGGGTCGCCCGGTCGCCACGTCGCCAGGGCGGTGGGCGTGTCCGGCCAACCGCATAGAAGTGGTGCCGCTATGGCTCGAGAGCGGACTCGTCGGGCTCGTCAATCTCCCCGGCCGCACAAGTCGTGTTCGACTAAACGCTTAGCGCCTTCGTCCGCTCTGCCATAGGCCGCCACTGCCGCCTTCTGGTCGGGGGCGCCGCCTGCTTCGCGGGTCCTCGGCGTCGAGGTCGGGCGTTCCTGCCGACACGGGCGCATGCAGCAGCGGAGCGTTCGCCGTAGCGCCCGACAATCCGCACGGGTGGGCGGACCCCTCGCTCACAGACCTCCGCAAGGTCGAGCGCTAAAAATTGCACATGCTCGAAGTGGGCCCACGTCCGGTCCACTATCCGCCATCTTGAACGGATCGGTCAGCACTAAGATTTAGCCGCCTGCTTCGGCTCGAAGCATCGTCACCCGGTCTGACCAAAGTTCAGCGAGCATCTCATCGCCGTTACGCAGCGCGAGATGACGAGCGAAGTCGCACACGTACAGTTGAGAACTGCTCACGAATGTTGTGGATGGTTCGTCACTGTCGAAGTCCCACATATATGCGCCGTCAGGATTGCCGTCCGAACTACGAGCAGAAAAGAACCGCTCAGCGACATCGAGAGCAGTTGCCGGTCGGCCAACTCGAGCAAGCGCAAACATTCGGTTTCCGACGTTCATGCTGTTTGTTGCGAGACCACGGGCGGTCGCCGCTTCAAGAGATCGCAAAGCTTTCTCTGGATCGTCGATCAACAGGCAGAACCCGTGATTGTTGTAAGCTCGTGCATCGTCCGGAGCAACCTGAATGACAGCTTCGAAGATGGCTGCGGCCGCACTTCGTCGGCCTTCTCTGAGCATTTGTAGCGCGGGCTCAACGTATCGGTCTGAGTTAGCCGCAGGCGCAGGCATTTTTTCATCTTGGCTTGTAGAACGAGCAGCGATTGATGCATCTAAGGTCGCCGGTTCAACGCGACGGGCTCTCATTTCGCGCGGATCACATGGCGCGCGTCGCTCTCCATGTAGCCACTGCCATTCGAGATGTAGCGAGTCAAGCTGCCAGCGATCGAGGTACGTCGTTGTAAAGCGGTCGACGATCCAGCCTTGCACCTTGTCCACGGGAGGCGGCGGGCCAATGTTGGTCAGTTCATCGGTGGTCGGAGGGGTCCAGTTCACGATGCGACCCGCAGTGCCCGTGGAGAGCGAGCGGTTGACTTCCATAAGATGGGAGAAGGCTGTAGCCGCTGTCTCTCGAACCCAGTCATCCCCCGACGTCGCCGCACGAGCTTCACGCTCATGAAGAGAGAGCCCGTCTGTAAAGAGCAATTCTCCCCAAGCATCTCCAACGTGCGAGGGCAGGCGAGGCAGGTTGTCAGGCTCACCTCCGGACGCGACAACCAGTAAAGGAATGACGACCGAGAGGACCACCGATCCTGCGACAATCCCGCCGCCGACAGTTTTGATAAGAGCCTCAGTATCGAATCCGCGGCTTTCGAGTTCCGTGGCGAGGTGGCCTATCTCATTGCGACGCCGCGCGCTCGATTCTTCGTCCGCGGGTGGTGGTACGGCCAACTTGTCCATTAGTCCCCGGACCAATGACGTGGCCCGCCATTGAGCCAGTGGAAAGCTACTGTCCGCGAGGAAATGCTCCTGGGCATCAAACGGGGCCGGTTCAAATAAGGGCGCATGACGCGGTCGTGGGGTCCTGGGCCGCACTGCGAGGCCTTTGCCTAGTTCTACCTCGTCTACAGGGTGCGGTGCGGCATGCGCAGCGAGCAACTCCAAGCATTCTTCGCCGCAACCGCGCTGGCCAGAAGACACGTCTACGGCGAACGGGCAACCCGGCGTAAGAAGGGGCGGGGTACAGCTTTCGCTGTAGTCACGCAGCGCGCGCAAAAAGATGTCGTGCTCTGGCCCAGAGTGGGGGAGAGGCGCCGTCATCGATACGAATCCCGCCGAGGAGAGATCGTCATTACAAGCGGTCCTTGATTTTCGAGCTTGTAAATCACGCGGTGGGAGCGACCGAGACGCGCCGAACGGTACTCCCGCAGCGCGCCAAGGAGCTTCTTCCCTAATGTCGGCTCGTTGTCTAGTCGTCGCAGGAGAATCTCCGCTTTCTCGCGGAGCTTCGGAGGAAGCTCCGCGAGGTCTTTTTGCGCACGATGGGTTAGTCGAACCATGTCAGAATCGCCGGTCAGAGTTCAACGATGCCCCCGTCAGATGCGTCGCTCTCCGCTTCCGTTAGGGCATCCATAGTGGCACGATCGGAAAGGATGTTGAGCGTCTCGATCATCGACTCATGTTCATCGTGGGCGAGAATTACCGCAACGGGTCTTCCGTGGCGCGTGATGACGAACTCTCGTCCGGTAGCACACACCTCATCGAGGATCTCGCTCAGGTTGTCACGCGTCTCGGTGAGGCTCGCGGTGTCGGCAACAGTTGGCTCGCGCGTGGGCATGAGACAACTGTACAGAACTCTGTACAGTTTGTCAAGGCCCTCAAGTTCGTCTCGGAGTCGTTCAGGCGAGTTGGCGGAGGAGGGTGTCGATGTCGGGGGCGGGGGACTGGCAGGCGTAGTTGCGGCACACGTAGGCCAAGCCGTCGGACCGGCTCTCCCACAGCGGTGACCCGTAGGGCTCGCCCCACGCCAGAACGGCGGTCGGCAGGTAGCGCTCCTGCACGGCCCGCACCAGGTCGGGGCGATCGCCCACCACGGCGACCTCGGTCACCCCGGTGACCACCAGGTCGACGGCGCCGAGCAGCCACGAGAACGCCGCCGGGTGGTGCTCCATGGGCTCGGCCAGCAGCGACAGCACGCCTCCGGCCGCGGCCGAGTACCGCTCGTCGCCGGTGAGGGCGGCGAGCCGCAACAGCGCCACGCAGGCCACCGAGTTGGCGGCAGGCGTGGCCCCGTCGAAGAGGTCCTTCTGCCGCACGATCAGCCGTTCGGCGTCGTGGCCGGTGGTGAAGAAGCCCGCACCGTCAGGATCGGCGAACAACGACAGCAACCCGTCGGCCACCTCCCGGGCCCGTTCGATCCACACCGCCCGGCCCGAGGCCTCGGCCAACCGCACGAACGCCTCCACCAACCACGCGTAGTCGACGGCGTACGCCAGCACCCGGGCCTCGCCGTCACGCTGCCACGATCGCAGCCACCGGCCGTCCGCCCGGCGCAACGTCGACCACAGGAACTCCGCTGTCTCTTCGGCCGTGCGCACCCACTCGTCACGGCCGAAGGCGGCCCCCGCCGAGGCCAGCCCGGCGACGAACATGCCGTTCCACTCGGTCACCACTTTGTCGTCGAGCCCGGGCCGCACCCGCTTCTCCCGCAACTCGAACTGCCGTTGCCGGGCCGCCTCCACCTCGGCGGGCCGCAGCAGGTCGCCTCGCACCGGCCGGTGCAGGATGTTGTGGCCCTCGAAGTTGCCCGACGTGGTGGCGCCGTACCACTCGACCAGCTCAGGCTCCAGGTCCTCGATGCGCCAGACGTAGAACTTGCCCTCTTCGCCTTCGGAGTCGGCGTCCTCGGCCGAGTACACGCCGCCTTCGGGCGACCGCAGGTCGCGCAGCACGTAGCCCACGGTCTCTTCCACCACCTGCTGGTAGCGGGCCTCACCGAAGGCCTGCCACGCGTGCAGGTACACCGACACCAACAAGGCGTTGTCGTAGAGCATCTTTTCGAAGTGGGGGACCATCCAGAAGGCGTCGACCGAGTAGCGGGAGAACCCGCCCCCGAGATGGTCGTAGATGCCGCCCGACGCCATGGCGTCCAACGTCGTCACCACCATCTGTTGCGTGTCGTCGCTTCGATTATGCGACCACGCCCGCAGCAACAACTCCAAGTTCGCCGGCATGGGGAACTTGGGCGCCCGCCCGAAGCCGCCCCATTCGGGGTCGAACGACGAGCGCAACGCGGCGTATCCCCGTTCCAAGAGCGCGGGCGCCACCGAGCCGCCCCCGGAACCCTCGACCGTGGTGCGCGACCGGACGGCCTCGGCCAGCTGGTCGGCCTGGGCCTCGACCTGCGGGCGCTCTGTGCGCCACGCCTCGGCCACCGCCTGCATGAGCTCCACGAAGCCAGGACGCCCGTGCATCGACCGAGGGGGGAAGTACGTGCCACCGAAGAACGGCCGGCCGTCCGGAGTCAGGAACACGGTCATGGGCCACCCGCCTTGGCCGGTGACGGCCTGCACCGCCTCCATGTAGACGGCGTCGACGTCGGGCCGCTCTTCCCGGTCGACCTTGATGTTGACGAACAGCTCGTTCATCACCGCCGCGGTGGCGGCGTCCTCGAACGACTCGTGAGCCATCACGTGGCACCAGTGGCAGGCCGAGTACCCGACCGACAACAGCACCGGCTTGTCCTCGGCCCGGGCGCGCTCGAAGGCCTCGTCGTTCCACGGGTACCAGTCGACCGGGTTGTCCGCGTGCTGGCGCAGATACGGGCTGGTTTCCGCCGCAAGCCGATTCATGGTGCCGAGCCTAGGGTGTCGCCCATGGAACTCAGACTGGACGGCAAGGTCGCGCTGGTCACCGGGGGATCACGGGGGATCGGCAAGGCGATTGCCGCCGCCTATGCCGCCGCAGGTGCCCGGGTGATGATCTCGTCGCGCAAGGAGGACGCCCTCAAAGAGGCGGCCTCGACCATGGCCGGCGAGGTCGAGTGGTTCGCCGCCAACGCGGGCGACGAGGACCAGGCCGCGGCGTGCGTGGCCGCCACCGTCGACCGCCTGGGCGGGCTCGACATCCTGGTGAACAACGCCGCCACCAACCCCTACATGGGCCCGCTCGTCGACATCGACCGCGGGCGGGCCGAGAAGACGACGCAGGTCAACCAGTGGGGGATCGTGCTGTGGTCGCAGCTGGCGTGGCGGGCCACCATGGAGGAACGAGGCGGGTCGATCGTCAACCTGGCGTCCATCGGCGGCATGTCGGTGGAGCCGTTCATCGGCTACTACAACGCCACCAAGGCGGCTGTCGTCCACCTGACCAAGCAGTTGGCCGCCGAGCTCGGTCCCAAGGTGCGGGTCAACGGGCTCGCCCCCGGGTTGGTCAAGACCGACTTCGCCCGCGCCCTGTGGGAGCCCGCTGGCGATGCCGTCGCCGCCCGACTCCCGTTGAAGCGCCTGGGCGAGCCCGAGGACATCGCCAACGCCGCCTTGTTCCTCGCCTCCGACGCCGCCTCCTGGATGACCGGCCACACCATGGTCATCGACGGCGGCGCCTTGGTCACGCCCTGACGTTCTGGTCCGTAGATCCGGCGCCCTGGCGCCGGATCTACGGACCAGAACCCGTCAGCGGCGGACGAGCAGGCGCACGTAGGCGCTCGGGGTGAGGTGTTGGGCGTCACCCGCGTCGTGCTCCGCCGCCTGCAGGCGGAACTGCGCCTCGGCGGCGTCCTTGCGGGCGCGGCCGAGCTCCCGGTCGATCTCCAGCCGGCGGGCGGCGGCGGCCATCTGGGCCCGCTGCAACTCCTCGCCCCGGCGCGCCCGTTGTGCCGCCAACGCGGTGCGCGCTTCGTCGGCCCGCTGGGTGGCGGCGGCGCGGGCGGCGGCGGCCTCGGCCTCCAAGGCAGCCCGCTTGTCGGCGTAGGCGGCCCGGATGGCCGCAGCCCGGTCGACCGGCAGCCGGCTTGGCAGCAGGTCGGCGTACTGGGCCTCGGTGCGCCGACGCCATGCCAACAGGGTGCGCGCCTCGGCCTCACCCAACGACGCCGAGCGCACCCGTCGCCCGTCGGGCCGCACCACGAACACCTCGTCGTCCACCACCACGTCGGCGATGTCGGCCGCCGTGCGGATGTCGTCGAGGGCCAGCCCGTAGACCACCTTGTCGGTGATGCCGGGGAGCTTGGCCTGCACCACCCGGTGGTTGGCCAACTCGACGTCGAGCACCTGGGCGTGCAGCGCCTGCAGGGCGTCGTCGGCCTCCGCCCGCTCGGCACGCGACACGTCCTGTTCCCGGGCGGCGACATCGGCCACCGCCCGCTTTAACTCGTCGTCCACGACTTGCAGCTCGGCCTGCTCGCGTCGGCGGAAGTCGTCCTCCAGGCGAGCGAACGCTGCCGCCGCCTGTTGCTCTTCGGCGTCGACCGCAGCGCGAGCGGCGGCCAGCGAGTCGACCCGCCGTTGGGCGGCCTCGGCGGTCGCGCGCCGAGCGGTCAACGCTGCCTGTTGCGGCTTCGACGCCTGCACCGAGGGCAGTGCGTGGAACTGCCGCAACAGCAGTCGCGCCGCGCCCGCAGCGCCGACCAGCGCGGCAGCGACGGCCGCGCCCGCAGGCACGACACCCGCGACGCCTAAGAAGGGGACCGCGGCGAGCAGCGCCAACGCAGCGGTCAGTGACCGCCGGTGCCGGTCGACCTCCGGGCCGAACGCCGCTTCCACGGCGAGGGACGCGACCGGCGCCACTGCGACAGGCGCAGGGGCAGGAGGCGCGGCAACGGTGGCCGTGCGCAGCACTTCGAGCAGGGTGCGTTCTTGAGTGCCGCCCAAGTGCAGCGCGGGCGGGGCGGCCCGCATCGACAACGGCTCCACCTCGGCGACCGGCAACGCCACTTGCCGACGCAGCGCCGACGCCAACGCCCCCAAGCGCGCATCGCCGCTCGACTCGAAGCAGGCGAAGGCCTCGGAACGATCGGGGTCGGCGAAGTCGGCGGCCCGGAACAGCAGGCACTCGTCGCCGCCGTCGAGGCGTCCCCACAGGAGGGGGTCGATCGACAGCGCGGCGAGCGAGGCGTAGACGACCCACGAGGGGAAGGCGTCGAGGTAGGGGCCGAAGTCGTCGAGCGTGCGCCCAGGGTGGGCGTAGTTGCGATGGCCCAGTTCACTGCTGTGCAACCGCATGCGCGCCATCTCGGGCACGTACATGCCGTCGTAGTCGACCAGCCGGATGTCGCCGCCGGGTGCCACCAGGATGTTGCCGTGCTGCAGGTCGCCGTGGGCTATGCCCGCAGCCCGCAGCTCACCGACCACGGCCGCGAAGCGGGCCGCTACGTACGAGAGCGCAGCGGTGTCCCAGAGGTGCGCCTCCACCCACGGCAGCAACGGGGTCGCTTCCGACCAGTCCATCTTCACGATGGGCTGCCACGTGTCGCCCACCAACACCCCTTCGGGTTGGAAGTCGACGCCGACCTTCCACGTGCCGTCGACCTTGCCGAGCCGCTGCGCCACTGCCGCGTACCGGGCCGACAACGTCTCGTAGCGCCGCACGAAGCACCGCACGGCATAGGCACGGCCCGACGGCGCCGTCACCTTGAACACCGACGCCACGTTGCCGCTCACCGGGCGGGGCAGTCCCAGCGCCGACAGCTCGACAGCGCCCGCCGCCAGTTCGGGGTCGCGGAACGACTCCTCGGGGAACTGCAGGGCTTCGAGGTAGTCGGCGCCGCGGGGCCCGTCCATCTACGCCACCACGATGCGCACGACGGTGGCGTCGTCGTTGCGCAAGGTCCGGTCGGCCCGCCGGGCCGCGGCCCAGTCGGGGAACTGCACGGCGCCCAGTCCGGCGAGCTCGTCCCACGGCGCGCCGCCTCCCTCGTGCGAGCGCAGGAACCACGCCGCCACCGCGTCGGTAGCGAGGAAGAAGGTGTCGCCCGTGCGCCAGTCGCCGCGTTCGACTTCTGCAGCGGGTGCGTCGGTGCGGCTCGGCACCAGTGTGGGCGTGTTGTCGAACTCGCTCGACGACTTCAACGGGAAGGCGCTCAACAGGTCGCCGCCGCGCACCTGGAACAGGCAGCTGTCTCCCAGCCCAGTGGCTTCCCACTCGCCGCTCGACGGCGACTTGGTGGAAAAGGCGACCCCGAGCAAGGTGGCGAAGGCGCCGCGCTCCAATCCCGGTTCCTCGAACCACTGGATGGGGCGGTCGGTGCGGTCGCGGTCTTCGAGGTAGGCGGCCAGCTCCACGTCCCACGCGCCCTTGGCCAACTCCAAGATCTGCGAGAGAGAACGGCGCCGGGCCTTGCACCACGTGCGCACGAGCAGCCCGGCCCACAGTCCGGCCAACATCGACTCGCTGGCGCCGTCGGCCACCGCGAAGCGCAACCGGCGGGCGTGGCGGGGGCCGTCGGCGGGCGGGTAGAAGGCGTCCTCGTACTGGGCCACCGTGCTGCCCGCGCGTGGCACCCACAGCGTGGACACGGATACGCGCATTAGCGCAGGTCCATCACCTGGGTGCCGACATCGAGGAACTGCACGATGCTGGAGATGTCGGCGTTGAAGGCGAAGCCCCGCGCCCCGTCCGACATCGACACGTCGCGCCGCACAGCCGCGTTGCGCATGTCGTCGGGCAACGGGCTCGACATGCGGAAGAGCAGCCGGGCGTAGTCGTCGGGCAAGTGGTCGTCGCCGGAGGGGAACACCACCGGGTCGCTCTGGTCCGACGACAGGTGGAGGTTGAACAACAAGACGTTGCCGTCGGTCGAGCCCAGCCCGCGCAGGGCGGCGGCGGCGGGCGACGGGTCGCCGTCGGTGGACTCGCCGTCGGTGACGTTGACCACGATGGGCGGGAAGGCGCCGGGGTGCTCGGCCAGCCACCGAGCCAGCACGGTGCGGGCCAGCGTGAGCGCGCCGGTCATCGGCGTGTCGCCGAAGGCCACGGGCGAAAACCACGTGGGCACTTTGACGGCCAAAGCCGAACGCCCTCGGCTGGCCGGGCGGGTGCGCTCCTCGACCCGAGCGGGCTGGGCAGCTACCTCACTCAGCGGCACCAGGTCGCGTCCGGCCAAGGCGCCGTCGAAGATGGGGCCGACCTTGGCGCCGTAACCGATGACGCCGACGTGGAAGTAGTCGCGGACGCCGTCTTCTTTGGCGCACTTGATCGACAGCTCCGAGAGCAGGCGGTTGACGGCGTCGGCCACGGCCTCGGCCTTCTGCATGGGCACGTCGCCGCCACCGATGGGGTCCCGCATCGATTCCGACTGGTCGATGAGGAACAAGAAGCACGTCGGGTTGGCGCGACTGATCTCAGCCGAATAGGGCATGCCCTTCTATCGGCCGATGAACGGGTGTTCCTTACCGGTCGGTACCATGCACCGCCGTGTCCCGTATGCGCGCCCTCGTCCTGATCGTCGCCGTCGTCGCTTCGACGCTTCTCTTACCGGCCTACGCCGAGGGCGGCGGCGACCCCACGGTCTTCACCTTCGGCTCCGCCCCCTTCCACGGCTCCACCGAGGGCACCCGCTTGGCCTCGCCCATCGTGGGCATGGCACCGGCCGCCGGCAACGGCTACTGGTTGGTGGCCTCCGACGGCGGCATCTTCACCTTCAACGCCCCCTTCCACGGCTCCGCCGGCCACCTGCCGCTGAACAAGCCGATCGTGGCCATGGCCGCCCATCCCAGTGGCACGGGCTACTGGTTGGTGGCCTCCGACGGCGGCATCTTCACCTACGGCAGCGCCGCTTTCTACGGCTCCATGGGCGGACAGCACCTCAACCAGCCCATTGTCGGCATGGCCTCGACCCCCGACGGCGGCGGCTACTGGCTGGTGGCCCGTGACGGCGGCATCTTCACCTTCGGCAACGCCGCGTTCTACGGCTCCATGGGCGGCACGAGGCTGAACCAGCCGGTCGTCGGCATGGCCGCCCACCCGAGCGGCGGCTATTGGATGGTGGCCTCCGACGGCGGCATCTTCGCCTTCAACGCCCCCTTCCTGGGCTCCACCGGCTCGATCAAGCTGGTGCGGCCCATCACCTCGATGGCCACCACCCCCACGGGGAACGGCTACTGGATGGCGGGGGCCGACGGCGGCGTGTTCACCTTCGGCGACGCAGGCTTCTACGGCTCGGGCTCGGGCCGGGTGCCGCCGGGCAAGAAGGCCGTCGCCATCGCCGCGGTGCCGACCGGCGGCGGCTACTGGATCGCCTCGGGCGCCGACATCATGGCGCCCGGCTCGCTGGGCCACTCGGTGCAGGCGGTGCAACAACGCATGTACGAGCTGGGCTACTGGGTGCCCGTCGACGGCCAGTCGGGCTTCTTGATGCAACAGGCCACGTGGGCCTTGCAGAAGGCCGCCGGGTTGCCGCGCACCGGCACGATCGGCGGTGCCGAACGCAGCGCCCTGGAGCGAGCCGTGCGCCCGCCCGTGCGGAGCCGCAGCGGCTACGCGGTGGAGATCGACAAGTCGCGCCAGATCATCACCGTGGTGCGCGACGGCCAACCGCTGTGGATCTTCAACACCTCCACCGGCAACGGGGACCGCTACCGCACCGAGGGCGGCACCGCGGTGGCCCGCACGCCGGAAGGCTCGTTCTCCATCTACCGGCACATCAACGGGATGCGCACATCCGACCTGGGCAACCTGTGGCGGCCCAAGTACTTCACCGGCGGCTACGCCATCCACGGCTCGCCCAGCATCCCGCCGTACCCGGCCTCCCACGGCTGCGCCCGCGTCTCCAACGGCGCCATCGACTTCATCTGGGCGGCGAACCTCATGCCGCTGGGCACGCCCGTCTTCGTCTACTCCTAGCCCCCACGACCCGAAGTTGTGTACGGATCGCGCCGTAAAACGGCGCGATTGCTACGCAACTTCGGGGGGTTACAACTCGGCGCGGCGGACCTTGCCGATCGCGGTGCGGGGGAGGGCGTCGACCACCTCCACCTCCCGCGGCGCGCACCAGGCGGGCAGCCGTTCCTTGACCCAGCCGCGCAGGCTGTCAAGGCTCGGCGGCTCGCCTGCAGGCACGACGACGGCCACCACCCGTCGGCCCCATTCGTCGTCGGGACGGCCCACCACGGCCACGTCGGCCACCTGGGGATGGGTGCGCAGCACTGCTTCCACGGGAGCCGGCCACACCTTCTCGCCACCGGTCACGATGACGTCGCCCATGCGGCCCTCGATGTGCACGCGCCCGTCCTCGAAGCGCCCGGCGTCGCCGGTGGGGAACCAACCCTCGCCGTCCTTGGGGTCGGCGCCGTCGCGGTAGCAGCGCAGCAGCATCGGCCCCCGCAGCCACACCTGCCCGTCGTCGTCGACCCGCACCTCCACGCCGTCGAGGGGCACGCCGTCGTAGGCGACGCCGCTGCCGGCCTCGGTCAGGCCGTACGTGCGCAGCACGTTGGGCGGCCGGTCCCGACGCCAGTCGGCCGAGCCGCCCACCAGCACGGCCCGGAAGCGCGTCACGTCCATGCGCTCGACCTGCGTGGGCACCAACGACACCAACGTGGCGGCGGGGTCGTCGACGTCGAAGGTCAGCGCGGTGCCCGTCACCATGGCCCGGGTCACCACCGACAGCCCGCCGATGTGGGCCAACGGCAGGCACGCCAGCCACCGGTCGCTGTCGTCCACGCCCAGCCGCTGCGACGCCGCCGTCGCCGATGCCGCCACCGCGCCATGGGTGAGCACGACCCCCTTGGGCTCGCCGGTCGACCCGCTGGTGGGCACCACCAGGGCGTCGCCGTCCTCCACCGCCTCGCCGACTCGCATCGACGCCAGCACAGCCTCCACGGCGGGCCGGGAGAGGCGGGGGTCGACGGGCAAGGCGGCGTCGCCGGCGTCCCACACCCGCCGCAGGGCGGACACGAAGTCGGGCGCCAGGGTGGCGTCGAGGGGAACCAGCCGGGGCACCGCCGGTAGGGTAGCCGGCCGACATGCGCAACAACTCTCCGTGGGTGGCCGGCGCCCGCCCCCGCACCCTGCCCGCCGCCGTCGTCCCTGTCCTCGTCGGCACCGCCATTGCGCATGCCGGAGGCATCGTCGTGTGGTGGCGGGCCGCCGCCGCCATGGTCGTGGCCCTGGCCATCCAGGTCGGCACCAACTACGCCAACGACTACAGCGACGGCGTGCGCGGCACCGACGACGCCCGCGTCGGCCCGGTGCGATTGGTGGCGGCCGGGCTGGCTACGCCCACTGCGGTGAAACGGGCCGCCATCGCCGCCTTCGCCGTGGCCGGGGCCGTCGGGCTGCTGCTGTCGCTGGCCGTCGACCCTCGTCTGCTGCTCGTGGGCGCGGCGTCCATCGCCGCAGGCTGGCTCTACACCGGGGGGCCACGCCCTTACGGCTACGCGGGCATGGGCGAGGTGTTCGTCTTCGTATTCTTCGGGCTCGTGGCCGTCATCGGATCGGCCTACGTGCACCTCGAGCGGGTGCCGTTCCTGGCCCTGCTCGCTGCTGTGCCCGTGGGGCTGTTGGCCACCGCCCTGCTCGTGGTGAACAACCTGCGCGACATCCCCGGCGACACCGCCGCAGGCAAGCACACGCTGGCCGTGCGCATCGGCGACGACGCCACCCGGCTGCTGTACGTGTCGTGCGCAGTGGCGCCCTTCGTGCTGGCCCTGCCCGTGGCCATGATGGAACCGGCCGCCGCCGTCGTGCTGCTGGCCATCTGGTTCGCCGTGCGCCCGGTTCGCACCGTGCTGGCGGGCGAGTCGGGGCGCGGCCTGGTGGCCGTGCTTCAGGACACGGCCCGGCTACAGCTGGCCTTCGGCGCCCTCTTCGCCTTCGGCATCGCCCTGTAGGAAGGGTTCCACGACCTCCCGGAAGGCAGTCGGCTCTTCCAAGTGGGCGGCGTGGCCCGCGCCCGGAACCACGGCGAAGCGGGCGTTGGTGCCGATGGCCTCGGCCATGCGCCGGCCGATGGCGATGAACTTGTCGTCTCGTTCGCCCGCCACCACCAACACCGGCATCGACAGCGCGGGCAGCCGGTCCCACAACGGCTCTTGCACCCCGGTGCCGAGCCTGCGCAGGCAGGCGGCCAGGATGCCCGGGTCGCGCCGCCGGGGGCCGGGTTCGGGCAGCCCGCCGAACATGGGGTGCGAGAGCCACCGTTCGAGGAAGGCGTCCACGCCGTCGCGGTCGATGTCGTCGGCCAGCCGTTCGTCGGCTTGGCGCCGGGCCGCCCGCTCCCGCTCGTCTTCGATGCCGGCGGTGGCGCCCAACACGACCAGCCGCTCCACCGCTTCCGGTGTGGCCAGCGCCAGGTGCAGGCACAGGCGCCCGCCCATGGAGTAGCCCACGTAGGCGGCAGGGCCGTACTGCTCGCCGATGTGTCGAGCGGTGGCCCACAGGTCGTCGTGGGGCACGACGTCGATGGCGGTGCCGTCGAGCACGCCGTCCCACGACGCGGCCGTCTGGGTGAACCCGTGCACGAGGACGACGGACTGCGGCATCGCCTCCGACGCTAGTGGCGCTACGGGCGTACGACGGCGGCCAGCAGCGCCTGCAGCTTCAGCTGCGTCTCGGCCAGCTCGGCGGCCGGGTCGGAGTCGGCCACCACCCCCACGCCTGCGAACAGCCGAGCGCTGCTGCCGTCGAGCTCGGCGGAACGGATGCCTACCGCGAACTCCCCGTCGCCGTTGCCGTCGACCCACCCCACGGCCCCTGCGTACCGGCCACGGTCGAGCCCTTCGAGCTCGGCGATCAGTGACAACGCCTCACGGGTGGGCGTGCCGCCCACCGCGGGCGTGGGGTGGAGCAGGGCGGCCAAGGTCAACGCGTCGGGACCGTCGGGGTGCAACCGTCCGACGATGGCCGTGCCCAGGTGCGACACGTTGCGCAAGGGCACGATCGACGGGCCTTCCGGCACTTCGAGGACTTCGCAGTGCGGCGTCAGCGCGGCGGCCACCTCCTCCACCACCAGCCGGTGCTCCCACCGGTCCTTCTGCGACCCCAGCAACGCTTCGGCCAGCGCGTCGTCGGCCGCCGGGTTGCCGCTGCGGGGGATGGTCCCGGCCAACGGGTGCGAGCGAACCGTCGTCTCACATCGTGAGATGAGAATCTCAGGGCTGGCGCCCACGAAACCCTCGACGGAGAAGAGCCGGCACGAGGGGTACAGCGTGCGCAGCCGGCCGAGCACGTCGACGGGCAGGATCGGGCGGTTGGCCTCCACCCGCACCTCGCGGGCCAGCACCACCTTGTCGAGCCGCCCGCTGCGGATGACCTCGACCGCCCGGGCCACGGCCTCGCACCAGTCCTCGTGCGATCGCACCGCGTCGAGGGTGAAGCGGTCGGGAGGCCGCCGTTCGACCGGCATCGGGGCCGTCTCTTCGGGCCATCCGGCGACGGTCGTCATCCACGACGTGCCGTCGGCGGCGCGCCCGACCACCGTGGCCGGGATCACCATCGAGCCTTCGGCATCGGGGTCGAAGGGCAGTGCCCCCATGGCGACGGGCCCGCAGCCGGGCAGGCCCACGTCGTCGTGCGAGGAGATGGAGTGCAGCGCCCGGGTCACCCGCTCGGGCAGCTCGGCCAAGCGGCCGCTGATGCGCATGGCCACGCCACGTCCGGCCAAGCCCGCGCCGTCGTGTTCGTAGAGCAGCCCGTCGTCGCCCGCGAAGGCGGCGAGGTCGACCGGCCTGTCGAGGGCCACCGTTCGCACTGTCAGCCCACGGAGTGTGCGGGCCACGGTCATGCGGGCCTCCTCGTGGCAGTCAGCAGTTGGCTGATGCCGCCGCTGAGCAGTCGTCGTTCCACGGCGTCGAAGCCCGCCGCCGCGAGCAGGGCCAGCAACTCAGGGGGTGGCGGCAGGTACGCCACCGACTTCGGCAGGTACTGGTAGGCGGCCCCGTCCGACAACAGAGCACCGATGCGGGGCACCACCTTGCCGAAGTAGACGGCGTGGCCTTTGCGCAACACCGGGTTGGCAGGCTCCGCCACCTCCAGCAAGGCGATGCGCCCGCCGGGTCGCACGACACGGGCCAACTCGGCGAAGAAGGGCTCCAACGCCACGAAGTTGCGCAGGGCGAACCCGCACGTGACGCCGGCCACCGAACCGTCGGGCACGGGGAGCCGAAGGGCGTCGGCTTGCACCAGCGGTGCCGTGGTACGGGCATGGGCGAGCATGCCCCACGACATGTCGACGCCGACCGGTTGCAACCCGGCGGCGGTGAGCTCGCGGCACAGGTCGCCCGTGCCCGCAGCCAGGTCGAGCACCACTGCGCCCGGGGGCAGGCCGAGCGATCGCACCGACAGGCGCCGCCACCACACGTCGAGGCGGAAGGTCATGATGCGGTTCACCAAGTCGTAGCGAGGCGCGATGGCGTCGAACATGTCGCGCACGGCCCGGACCTTGGCCTCGCCCTGGGGCAGGTTCATCGTGCGCTCCTCACGGCCGCGAGCTCGGCCTCGTCGCCCACTCGTTCGATGTGTTCCTGGGCCACCGCCAGCAAGGTGCGGGTGAAGTGGTGGCCGACCAACGACGCCGTCGCCGGCAGCAGCGTCTGGAAGGCGTCGACCAACCGGGCGGCGGCCTCCTCGTCGGGAAGGCCCGAGGTGCGCAGCGGCCGGCGTACGTGCTCGTCGAACAGCGCCACGGCCTGCTCGGCCACCGCCCGCATGGCGGCGTGGTGGGCACGGGCCAGGTCGAGGACTTCGGGCAGCGGCAGCCCCTGCTCCAACAGCGTGAGCCCGGCCCGGGCCACGGCCACGTCGTCGGCGGTATAGCCGTCGCGACGGGGGACGAGCAGGCCCTCGCGCTCGACCGCCTGCAGCAGCGGCAAGGGGATCCCGCTGCGCTCGGCCAGTTCCTCGAGCGAGAACGACTCCGCCGTCGGCGGCTCGGCCACCGCGGTGACCAAGGCCTCGTCGGCGGCGTCGAGCTCGCCCGAGAGCAGCCGGCGGATGACCGCCAGGGTGAGGCCCCGGGCCTGCAGCCGCCGGATGCGGTCGAGGCGGTCAAGGTGGTCGCCGCCGTACCACGCCACCCGCCCCTCCCGTCGCGGCGGGGGCAGCAGCCCCTTCGACTGGTAGAAGCGCACCGTGTCGACGGAGACGTCGGCGGCGGCGGCCAGCTCGTCTACCCGATAGTCCACACTCGCATTGTACGAGTGAATGCTCAGAGATTGTCCAAGAAGGCGAGCAAGGCCCGGTTGAACGCCTCCGGTTGTTCCTGCTGCGTCCAGTGGCCGCAGTCCTCGATGAGCACGGTGTCGCGCAGGTTGGGCACCCGCGCCTCCATGCCTTCGGCCATGGCCGGGCGCAGCACGGGGTCGTGTTCGGCGGTGACCATGAGGGCGGGCGCCTGCACCAGTTCGGGGAGGTCGGCGGCCAGCTCCCAGTTGCGGTCCATGTTGCGGTAGTACTCGATGGGCGGCCCCACGGCGCCCATCGCGCCGAACACCTCGACGTATCGGTCGAGCACGTCGTCGGGGAAGGCTTCGAAGCGATGGGTGGCCGGGCCGCGGAAGACGCCGGTCAGCCACGCCCGCACGTCGGAGCCGAGGAACCACTCGGCCGGGCCACGCTCTTGGAACTGCACGATGTAGTTGGGGCGGGGGAGGAACTGGCGCATGAGCTCGACCGGCGCTGTCGGCGGGCGGGCGAAGTCGGGGGTGTTGACCCCGACCACGGCACGGGTGCGTTCGGGGAATCGGCGGGCGAAGGGCCAGGCCAACAGCCCGCCCCAGTCGTGGCCGACGATCACGGCGTCGTCGTGGCCCAGCGCGGTGACGGCGCCGGCCAGGCACGTGTTGACCCAGCGTTCGTCGTAGACGACATCTGGCTTGTCGCTGCGGCCGTAGCCGGGCAGGTCGACGGCCACCGCGTGGTAGCCGGCGTCGGCCAGCACGGGGAGTTGGTGGCGCCACGACCACCAGAACTCGGGCCACCCGTGTACCAACAACACCAGCGGCCCGTGCTGCGGCCCGGCCTCGACGGCGAACAGCGTGATGCCGTTGGTGACGAGGTAGCGCTCACGCATGGGGCTGCTCGACGTCGCAGTGCTTGCAACGCGGGTAGGCCCGAGACGTGGGCCGTCCGCAGGCGACGCACAGGTAGGCGCTGATCTCGCCCCGCCGCAGCCGCTTGATGCTCGACCAGAGCATGCCGCCGACAGCGATCACGAACAGCAACTCGAGCCCGTCGCGCACCAGGGTGTCCCCATCCATCGGGGACACCCTGGCACATCGTTACTGCGGTGGGCCGGCGCCGGCGGCGGCAGTGACAGCAGGAGCGGGAGGACGCTTTGCGTCGACTTCCGCACCCGGTCGGCGCGGCCGGGGCGCCGAAAGCAGGCGGCCGATGCGCTCACGCACGAGCGCGTCGTGGACGAAGGGGTGGGACTGCATTGGTGATCTCCTCTCGACGGGTCGGGTTACGCGGCCGACATCGAGAGCGGCCGCAGAAGGTGTTGTACGTGGCCGGTCACGAGAGGAGATACAAGCGGAGCGGCGCCGCCCGCGCCAACGAATTACGGCAGCGCCCGCAGCACGCAGAACTCGTTGCCCTCGGGGTCGGCGAGCACCACCCACGACTCCTCGCCGGTTTGGCCGACGTCGGCCCGGGTGGCCCCGAGGCCCAACAGGCTCAGCCCGCCACGGCCTTGGCCCAGCGGTAGTCGGGCTTGCCCGAAGGGGAGCGCACGACCTCGTCGACCACGACCAGGCCGCGGGGCACCTTGTAGGCGGCCAGCGACTCCCGGCAGTGCTCGGCCAACTCGTCGAGCCCCGGCGGCTCCGCGCCCGGGCGGGGCGCCACGATGGCCACCACCCGCTCCCCCCAGCGCTCGTCGGCCACGCCGACCACGATGGCGTCGAAGACGGCGGGGTGGGCCTTGAGGCACGACTCCACCTCTTCGGGGTGGACCTTCTCGCCGCCGGTGTTGATGCTGACCGACCCCCGGCCGAGCACGCTCACCGTGCCGTCCGCCTCCAGCCGGGCGCGGTCGCCGGGCACGGCCCACCGCACGCCGTCGACCACGGGGAAGGTCTGGGCCGTCTTGGCCTCGTCCTTGTAGTAGCCGAGGGGGATGGGGCCGGTGCGGGCCACCCACCCGACCTCGCCGGGCTGCACCGGGCGGAAGTCGTCGTCGAGCACGGCGGTGCTTCCGTCGCCCATGACGAAGCGGGTGGGCATGGCGGGCACGCCGGCGACGGCCACCATCTGTCCCTGCCCGCCGGTCTCGGAGGCGCCGAAGCCGTCGACGACGATGACGCGGGGGAGGAGGCGCAGGAGGTCGGCCTTCACCGAGGGCGACAGGATGGCGCCGCCCGACAGGATGACGGTGAGGGCGGGCAGCTTCCACCGGTTGGGGTGCTGTTCGAGGGCGTCGACCAGTGGACGGGCGAAGGCGTCGCCCACGATGACGAGGAACGAGATGCGCTCGTCGTCGGCCAACTGCCACACGCTGACCGCATCGAAGCCCGGGTTGCGGTTGACGACGATGGTGCCGCCCACCAGCAGCACCTGCCACGCCATCCAGTGGGCGGCGCCGTGCATGAACGGCGGCGCGGCCAGGCACCGGTGGAAGCCCGCTTCGGCCCGAGCGGCGATCTCGCCGGGGTAGCGCAGGGGCGGCCCCCCCGGGTTGCCGCTGCCCAGGGCGCCGAAGAAGAGGTCTTCGTGGCGCCACATCACCCCCTTGGGCATGCCGGTGGTGCCGCCCGTGTACAGGATGTAGAGGTCGTCGGCCGAGCGGGGCCCGAAGTCGCGCACCGGCGAGGCGGCAGCCACCGCTGTCTCGTACTGCTCGCCCCGCTGGAGCCGGGGGACGGTGACGCCCGCCTCGTCGAGCACGTCGGTCAGCTCGGGCTCGGTCACCACCGCGACGATGTCGGCGTCGCTGAACAGGTAGCGCAACTCGTCGGCCACGTAGCGGTAGTTCACGTTGATGGGAACGGCGCGCAGCTTGAAGCAGGCCAGCATGGCTTCGAGGTACTCGTTGCCGTTGAACAGGTGGAGCCCGACGTGGTCGCCCTGTTTCACCCCGAGGTCGGCCAGCACGTGGGCCAGGCGGGTGCCCCGTTCGTCGAAGTCGCCGAAGGTGAACCGCCTGCCTTCGCAGACGACGGCCTCCCGGTCGGCGATGGCGTCGGCGGCCGTCTCCAACAAGTCGGCCAGGTTGTACTCGATGTCCCCACCCATGATCGGTCGGCATCGTAGGGCGAACCCGCCAGCTCGCAGTAGTTGCCAAGCAAGCCATTTGCCAGTTGTGCGCGGTGGGCCGGGCACAACTGGCAAGTGACGGCGTTAGGGTCGGCGCATGGACCGTCCGCTGACATTCGGTGTCTTCGCTCTGCAGGGCTGGAAGATGGAGCTGGCTTCGATCGACGGGGCCGCGGCCAAGTGGGACCGGATCGTCGACCTCGCCGTCCTGGCCGAGGAGCTGGGCTTCGACTCGCTGTGGGTCTACGACCACGTGCACAACGTGCCCAAGCCCGCCCACGAAGCGGTCTTCGAGTGCTGGACCACCCTGGCCGCCCTCAGCCAGCGCACCACCCGCATCCGCCTGGGCCAGATGGTCGGGTGCAACTCGTACCGCAACCCGGCCCTGCTGGCCAAGATCACCTCCACCCTCGACGTCATCAGCGGCGGACGCCTCGACTGGGGCATCGGGGCGGGCTGGTACGAGAACGAGTACAAGGGCTACGGCTACGACTTCGGCGCCCCCAAGGAACGCATCGGCATGCTGGCCGAAGCCGTCGAGATCGTGCGCAGCATGTGGACCGAAGCCGAGACCACCTACGACGGCCGCTACTACACACTGCAGCGGGCCAACTGCGACCCCAAGCCGCTCCAGCAGCCTCACCCGCCCGTGCTCGTGGGCGGCGGGGGCGAGCAGCTCACCCTGCGGGTCGTCGCCCGCCTGGCCGACCGGGCCAACTGGGGCGGCAACCCCGAGCAGTGGGCCCACAAGCGCGAGGTCCTCAAGCAGCACTGCAAGGACGTGGGCCGTGACGAAGACGAGATCGAAAAGACGTGGTCGCCCGAGATCTTCATCCGCGAGACGGAGGCAGAGGTCGAGGCTGCGGGCACCAAGTCGCTGTGGCGTGAGCCTGTCGAGAGTTGGAAGGCGGGCAACCTGGTCGGCACCCCCGAGCAGGTGGCCGACAAGATCCGGCAGTACACAGCCCTGGGCTGCACCTCGTTCATGCCCTGGTGCTCCGACTATCCCTCGGAGGAAACCTTGCGCCTGTTCGCACAGGTGGCCGCAGAAGTCAGGGGCTGAACTCGGGCAGGCCGATGTGTGACGTCGCTTCGCGCACGGCCACCCCGGGCGTGGCTAGCTGTAGTAGCGGTAGACCACTTGGGCCACGCAGGCCGGCTTGTCCTGGCCCTCGACCTCGAACACCGCGTCCAGCGCCACCTGGGCGCCGCCGGGGATGTCCTCGACGCTCGCCAGTGTGGCGCCCGCCCGCAGCTTCGACCCCACGGGAACCGGGGACGGGAACCGCAGCTTGTTGATGCCGTAGTTCACGCCCATCTTCACCCCGTCGACCCGCAGCACCTGGCCCAGCAGCGGCGGCGCCAGCGAGATCGTCAGGTAGCCGTGGCCGATGGGGCCGCCGAACGGGCTTTCCTTGGCCGCCCGCTCGGGGTCGACGTGGATCCACTGGTGGTCGCCGGTGGCGTCGGCGAACTGGTTGACCCGCTCCTGGGAGACCTCCATCCAGTCGGAGTAACCGAGGTGCTGCCCGACCAGGGTCTTGAGCTCGTCGAGGTCCTTCGCTGTCGTCGTCACGACGAACGAAACTAGTGGTTGCTGTTGCCGTAGCCCATCGCCGCCACGGGGAAGCGCAGGAACTCCAGGGCCAACCCCTGCTCGAACACCGGGTTGAAGGCCCCGCGGAGCCACTGCTGCAGTGTGCGCTTGGTGCCCTGCACCGCGCCTGCCGGGTACGACGCCACCTGCCGTGCCAGTTCCATGGCCCGGGCGAAGGAGTCGCCGGTGTCGACCACCTCGCTCACCAGGCCCATGCGCTCGGCCTCGGTGGCGTCGAAGGAGTCGCCGGTGAGCAACCACTTCTTGGCCCGCATGAGCCCGATCGACGGCGGCCACTCGAACGGCCCGGTGGCACTGACTACGCCGACCTTCACGTGCGGGTCGCCGAAGGTCAGGTGCCGCTCGGCCACCACGATGTCGCACAGCATCATGAGCGACAGGCCCGAGCCCGATGCCGTGCCGTTCAGGGCCACCACGATCGGCTTGTCGAAGTTCATCCAGGTGCTGAACACCTCACGCGACCGGTCGTAGTAGCCGGCGGCGTCGAAGGGGTCGTCGCCGTGGTGCGCGCCCCCGCAGAACGTGTCGCCTGAGCCGGTCAGCAACACCACCTTGATGTCGTCGTCGGCCGCCAGCTCCTCGATCACCGCAGTGATCTCCCACTCGTCGGCCAACGCCCAGCGGTTGCCGTTGTCGGGCCGATTGAAGCGCACCACGGCCACGCCGTCGGTGGGCTCGTCGACCTTGAAGAACGAAAACCTCTGCGTCTGGATCCCCATGGCCGGACCATAAACCGACCGGCCCCGGCTTGTCTAACAAATGTTTGGTAGTTCTTGACCGCCGCCGCACTCGCTCGGTACTTTCAAACGAACGTCCGTTAGGTCGAGGAGGCGAGCGCGTGGGAGCACTGGTGCAGCGGGAGCGGCGAGGACCCGTCGAGGTCGTCGCCCTCAACGACCCCGACCGCATGAACGCCTTGAGCCTTGACCTGCTGCACCAGCTCGACGCCGCCATGGTCGACATCGCGGGCGACGACCGGATCGGCGCGGTGGTCGTGACCGGAGCGGGCGGCAAGGCGTTCTCCGCAGGCGCCGACCTTGCCTCCCTCATCCCGGTGGTTACAGAGCAGGGCCTCGCCGCCTTGTTCCCCGATCCCTCGGAACGCTTCTTCAGCCGCGTCGAAAAGCCGATCGTGGCCGCCGTCGAGGGCTTCTGCCTGGCCGGCGGCTTCGAGGTCATGCTCGGCACCGACCTGCGGGTGGCGGGGGAGAGCGCCACTTTCGGCTTGCCCGAGGTGCGTTGGGGGCTGGTGCCCGTCGGCGGGTCGCACGTGCGCGTGCCGCTGCAGGTGCCGTGGGCCGTCGCCATGCAACTGCTGCTCACCGGCCGGCCGATCCCGGCCCAGCGGGCCTACGAGGTCGGGCTCGTCAACGAGGTGGTGCCCGACGGCACCGCCTTGGAGCGGGCGGTGGAACTGGCCGAGCAGATCACCGCCAACGGCCCGCTCGCCGTTCGCATGGCCAAGCGCATCGCGGTGGAGACACTGGGCCTCGACGCCGCCTTCCGCACCGAGGCGGCCATGGGTGATCCCGTGTTCAAGAGCGCCGACGCCCAGGAAGGGCCGCGGGCGTTCGTGGAGCGCCGGCGTCCCCAGTTCACCGGCCGGTAGAGGAGCGACATGAGCATCGAGCACAACGAGACGCGCCAAGCCGTGCGAGAAGTGGTCAAGGGCGTCACCGACCGCTTCGACCGCCGGGAGTTCGTGCGCCGGGCTCGCGACGGCGAAGGCGTCGACGACGTGTGGGAGACACTGGGCGAGCTGGGCCTGCTGGGCATGGGCGTGCCCGAGGAGTACGGCGGCAACGGCGGCGGCATGACCGGGCCGGTGGCCGTCATCGAGGCGCTGTCGCAGGCGGGCACGCCGCCCGTGTTGGTGCTGCTCACCGCCTTCGCCCGCATGGCCATCCTGCGCCACGGCACCGAGGAGCAGATTCAGCAGTTCGTCGCACCCACGTGCACCGGCGAGGTGAAGCTGTGCTTCGCCATCACCGAGGCCGACGCCGGCACCAACAGCTTCCGCATGGAGACCTTCGCCGAACAGGACGGCGACGTCTACCGGATCAACGGCCAGAAGATCTTCATTTCCGGCGCCGACCAGGCCACCCACATGATGGTGGTGGCCCGCACCACCCGCCTGCGCGACACCGACGACAAGCGGGTCGGCCTGTCGTTGTTCGTCCTGCCCATGGACTCGCCGGGCCTGGAGCTCCAGCAGATGGACATCGACCTCCATTCGCCCGAGCACCAGTTCTTCGTGTTCCTCAACGACGTCGAGGTGCCCGCGGCCAACCTGGTCGGCACCCGCGACGAAGGGCTGCGGGCGTTGTTCGACGCCCTCAACCCCGAGCGGTTGCTGGTCTCGGCGTGGGCGCTGGGGCTGGGCGACCACGTGCTGGCCAAGGGCGTGGAGTACGCGTCCACCCGGGCGCCGTTCGGCACGCCCATCGGGTCGTACCAGGCGGTGCAGCACCCGCTGGCCCGGGCCAAGGCGCACCTGGAGGCGGCCCGCCTCATGCTCTACAGCGCTTGCGACACCTACGACGCAGGCGGCGATGCCGGGTGGGCGGCCAACATGGCCAAGCTCCTGGCGTCGGAGGCGGCCAACGAAGCCGTCGACGCGGTGATGCAGGCCCATGGGGGCAGCGCCTTCGACCGCGACACCGACGTGATCACCCTGTGGCCGATGATCCGGCTGCTGCGCATCGCGCCGGTCAACAACGAGATGGTCCTCAACTACCTCGCCGAGCGCGTGCTCGGCCTGCCCAAGTCGTACTAGGAGGAACACCAGTGGACATCAAGCGCGTGGCCGTCGTCGGCGCCGGGATCATGGGCCGCGGCATCGCCCAGGTAGCGGCCGACTCCGGCTTGGAGGTCACCCTTGTCGACGTCTCCCACGAGGCCCTGGAAGGCGCCCGCGGCCGCATCGCCCGCGGCCTCGGCCGCAAGCTGTCGGACGACGAGGTCGAAGCGGTGCTCGCCCGCATCTCGCTGAGCACCGACCTGGAGCAGGCGGGCGCCGAGACCGAGCACGTCATCGAAGCGGTGACCGAGGACATCGAGCTCAAGCGCAGCTTGTTCACACGGCTCGACCGGGCGTGCGGTCCTGACGTCATCCTGGCCACCAACACCTCGCAGTTCTCGATTACCTCGATCGCCGCGGCCACCGAGCGGCCCGACCGCGTCATCGGCACGCACTGGTTCAACCCGCCGCCCGTCATGCGCCTCATCGAGGTGGTGCGGGGCGAGCTCACCTCCGACGAGACGCTGGCCACCACGCTGGAACTGACGGCCCGCTTCGGCAAGGAGACGATCGTCTGCCAGAAGGACACCCAGGGCTTCGTCACCTCCCGCCTGATCATGCTGTTCCTGCTGGAAGCGGCCCGCATCTACGAGGAGGGCATCGCCTCGGCCGAAGACATCGACAAGGCGTGCAAGCTGGCGTTCAACCACGCCATGGGACCGCTCACCACGGCCGACTTCAGCGGGCTCGACACCTTGTTGCGGGGTTCGGAAGCCATGACGGCCAACTACGGCGAGCGCTTCCGGGCGCCGCAGACGTTGCGTCGCCTTGTCAACGCGGGCCAACTCGGCCGCAAGAGCGGCAGCGGGTTCCACCCCGCGCCCGCCTAGCCGCCTACGCTCTTTCACTGCGCGGGCCGAAGGAGAGAAAACGGATGGCGTCGGACAGGTACGGCGAGATCGTCGAGGCGGCGACGGCGCTTTTCAGCAAGAAGGGTTACGAAGCCACCAGCGTGCGCGACATCGCGGACGCGGTGCAGTTGAAGCCGGGCAGCCTCTACGCGCACATCCGCTCGAAGGAAGACCTGCTCGCCGTCATCATCGAACGGGTCACCGACGCCTTCTTCGAGCGGGCCGAGACAGCGCTGGCCGACGAGAGCCTGTCGGTGGCCGAACGGCTGCGTGCGTTCCTGCTCGCCCACCTGCAGACCATCGCCGACAACCTGGCGTCGGCCACCGTGTTCCTCCACGACTGGGAGGGCCTCGACGAGGTTCGCCGCACCCAGGCGCTCGAGCGCCGGGCCGAGTACGAGCGGCGGCTGAAGAAGCTGATCCGCGAGGGGATCGACAACGGGGAGTTCCGGGAGGTCGACCCGGGCATGACGGCCAAGGCCGTGCTGTCGTTGGGGAACTGGACCTACACCTGGTACTCGCCCAAGGGCCGCATGAACATCGAACAGGTCGTCGACGCCTACTTCGACCTGCTGCTGGCAGGGCTGACGAGCGGGGCCAAGCCCCGCCGCCGCCCCACCAACGGGAACGGCGCCACCCCGCGCCGCACCCGCCGCGTCGCCGCCCGCTAGGCGCCGCCCCGCCCTCACCCCTCGAAGTTGTGTAGGGATCGCCCCGTTTTCCGGCGCGTTTTCCCCGCAACTTCGGCCGGTTTGGCATTGACTCCCTAACGGGCGTTCGTTTAACGTCTCCCTAACGATCGTTAGTTCGTGAAAGGGACAAGGCGGATGCGAGAAGCAGTGATCGTCGATGCGGTGCGCACGCCGATCGGCAAGGGCAAGCCCGGCGGGGCGCTCTCGTCGTGGCACCCGGCCGACCTGCTGGCCGAGACCTTGAGCCGGCTGGTGGAGCGCAGCGGCATCGACCCCGAGCGCCTCGACGACGTCATCGCGGGCTGCGGCTCGCAGGTCGGCGAACAGTCGTTCAACATCGCCCGAACCGCCCTGCTCGGAGCGGGCCTGCCCGAGCACGTGCCCGCCACCACCCTCGACCGCCAGTGCGGGTCGTCGCAGCAGGCCGTGCACTTCGCCGCCCAAGCGGTGCTGGCCGGCAGCTACGACGCCGCCATCGCCTGCGGCGTGGAGTCGATGAGCCGGGTGCCCATGTTCTCGTCGCAGCAAGGGCAGGACCCCCTCGGCACCCGCCTGCTGCAGCGTTACGCCGACGGCATGGTGCACCAAGGCGTGTCGGCCGAGCTGATGGCCGCCAAGTGGCAGCTCTCGCGCACCGAGATGGACGCCTACGCCGCCGAGTCGCACCGGCGCGCCACGCAGGCCGACTTCACCAGCGAGATGATTCCCGTCGACGGGATCACCGCCGACGAGGGCATACGCCCCCAGACCACGGTGGAGACGCTGGCGGCCCTGCGGCCTGCGTTCAAAGACGAGGCGGTGGCCGAGCGCTTCGGCCAGATCGAGTGGTCGATCACCGCGGGCAACTCCTCGCAGATCTCCGACGGCGCCTCCGCCGCGCTCATCGTCGAACGCGGCGTGGCCGAGGAGCTGGGGCTCACGCCGAAAGCTCGCATCGTGAGCATGTCGGTCACAGCCGACGATCCAATCCTCATGCTGTCGGCCGTCATCCCCGCCACCGACATGGCGTTGCAGCGGGCGGGCCTGGGGGTCGACGACATCGACGCCTTCGAGGTCAACGAGGCCTTCGCCCCCGTGGTGCTGGCGTGGGCCAAGGAGATGAACGCCGACCTGGAGCGGGTGAACGTGCACGGCGGCGCCATCGCCCTCGGCCACCCCATCGGGGCCTCCGGCACCCGCCTGCTGGCCACGTTGCTCGGCGTGCTGGAGCAGACGGGCGGCCGCTACGGGCTGCAGACCATGTGTGAAGGCGGGGGGATGGCCAACGCCACCGTCATCGAGCGGTTGGCGTGAAGGAGGCGAATGTGACGGAACTGCGCCACGAGCGGACCGACGAAGCGGTGCTGGCCGCCGTCGAGGGACAGACGATCCCTCGCCTGTTCGCCGAGACGGTGAAGCGCTTCGGCGACCAGCCCGCCCTGCGGGCCAAGACGGCCGACGGCTGGGCCGAGTGGACCTGGGACGACTACGCCGAGCGCGCCACGCGCACCGCGGCGCTGCTGGCCGACCGGGGAGTGCAGCGCGGCGACCGCGTGGCGCTCATGTTGCGCAACCGCATCGAGTTCCACCCCATCGACATGGGCGCCTACCTGGCCGGGGCCACCGCCTTCTCCGTCTACAACTCCTCGTCGCCCGAGCAGATCGAGTACCTGCTGGGCCACTCCGAGGCGGTCATCGCCTTCGTCGACGCCGACTTCGCCAAGTCGGTCGACGAGGTGCGCGACCGGCTGCCGCACCTGCGCGACGTGATCGTGGTGGGCGAAGGCATCGACACATGGGCGGACCTCATCGAGGGCGTGGGGCCGGTGTCGCTGGCCGCCGCCGTCGATGCCGTGGAGCCCACCGACCTCGCCACCTTCATCTACACCTCGGGCACCACCGGGCCGCCCAAGGCCGTCATGCTCACCCACCGCAACATCTGCTGGCTGCTCGAGTCGCTGACAGAGGTCATGGGCATGGAGCTCGCCCAGCGCCGGATGTTGTCGTACCTGCCCATGGCGCATGTCGCCGAGCGCATCTTCACCCACTACCTGCCCGCCCGCGAGGGCGCCGTCGTCACGCCGTGCCCCGACCCCGCCGCCGTGGCTGCGTACCTGCCCGACGTGCGCCCCGAGGCGTTCTTCGGCCCGCCCCGCATCTTCGAGAAGATGCGCGCGGCCCTGATGACCGCGCTGCCTGCCGACGTGTTGGACAAGGGGCTCGACCTGGGCCGGCAGTTGTTCGAGGCCAAGGTGCGCGGCGAGCAGGCACCGGCCGAGGTGCAGGCCGCCTTCGACCAGCTCGACGCCGCCGTGTTCGGCCCCGTGCGAGCCAAGGTCGGCTTCGACGCCTGCCAGGTGGCCTTCACCGGTGCGGCCCCGCCGCCCCAAGAGGTCATCGAGTTCTTCAACTTCATCGGGGTGCCTCTGGCCGAGGTCTACGGCCTGTCGGAGGACACCGGGCTCATGACCTCCGAGGTGCGGGCGCCCCGCCCCGGCAGCGTGGGCAAGCCCATCCCCGGCTGCACGGTGCGCCTCCTCGACGACGGCGAGATCCTCTGCCGCGGCGGCCATGTGTTCTCCGGTTACTTCAAGGACCCGGAGAAGACGGCCGAGGTGCTCGACGCGGAGGGCTGGCTGCACAGCGGCGACATCGGCGTGGTCGACGACGACGGCTACATCCGCATCGTCGACCGCAAGAAGGAGCTCATCATCACCGCGGGCGGCAAGAACATCTCGCCCGCCAACATCGAAGCGGCGCTGAAGACCATCCCCCTGGTGGGCCAAGCGTGCGTCATCGGCGACAAGCGCCACTACATCACCGCGCTGGTCACCCTCGACCCCGACGTGGCCGCGGCGTGGGCCGCCCAACGCGACGTGGATGGTGGCCTCGCCGCCTTGGCCGAGCACCCCGAGGTGCGGGCCGAGATCGAGCACGGCGTGGCCTCGGTGAACGAGCGCCTCTCCAACGTGGAGCGGGTCAAGAAGTTCACGATCCTGGCCGACGAGTGGATGCCCGATTCGGTCGTGCTCACCCCCACCATGAAGCTGAAGCGACGCGGCGTGCTCGAGCAGTACGGCCCCGTCATCGACTCCCTGTACGCCGAGTGAAGACGCTGCGCACGGCGGTCGACCCGACTGCCGAGGACTTCGTCGCCAACCGCAAGGCCATGCTCGCCGTGCTCGACGAACTGGAGGCGCAGCAGGCATTGGCCCGCGCCGGCGGCGGCGAGAGGTACGTGGCCCGCCATCGCGAGCGGGGTCGCATGCTCGTGCGCGAGCGCATCGAGCTGTTGCTCGACGAGGACGCCCCGTTCCTCGAGCTCTCGACCATCGCCGCCTACGGCACCGAGTACCCGGTGGGCGCCAGCGTGGTCACCGGCGTCGGGGTCGTCTCCGGCGTGGAGTGCATGCTCATCGCCAACGACCCCACGGTGCGGGGCGGCTCGTCCAACCCCTTCACGTGGAAGAAGCTGCTGCGGGCCTTGCAGATCGCGGCGGAGAACCGGCTGCCGGTGATCAACTTGGTGGAGTCGGGCGGAGGCGACCTCCGGGCCCAGGCCGAGCTGTTCCTGCCTGCGGGCCGCCAGTTCCACGACCTCACCCGGCTGTCGGCTGCGGGCATCCCGACCATCGCCTTGGTCTTCGGCAACTCCACCGCGGGCGGCGCCTACGTGCCCGGCATGTGCGACTACTCGGTGATGGTCAAGCAGCAGGCCAAGGTGTTCCTGGGCGGTCCGCCGCTGGTGAAGATGGCCACCGGCGAGGAGTCGAACGACGAAGAGCTCGGCGGCGCCGAGATGCATTCGTTCGTGTCGGGGCTGAGCGACTACCTGGCCGTCGACGAAGCCGACTGCCTGCGCCTCGGCCGGGAGATCGTGGCCCACCTCAACTGGCGCAAGCTCGGTCCGGGGCCGTCGGTGCCCGCCACCGAACCGCTCTACGACCCCGACGAGCTGTTGGGCATCGTGTCGTCGGACCTCAAGGTGCCGTTCGACCCCCGCGAGGTGATCGCCCGGGTGGCCGACGGCTCGGCCTTCGACGAGTACAAGCCGCTGTACGGCGACGCCCTGGTTACGGGGTGGGCCTCGATCCACGGCTTCCCCGTGGGCATCCTGGCCAACTCCCGCGGCGTGCTGTTCAACGAAGAGGCGCAGAAGGCGACGGAGTTCATCCTGCTGTCGAACCAGATCGACACGCCGCTGGTCTTCCTCCAGAACACGACCGGCTTCATGGTCGGCCGCCACTACGAGCAGCGGGGCATGATCAAGGACGGCGCCAAGATGATCAACGCCGTCGCCAACAGCGACGTGCCCCACCTGACGGTGATCATGGCCGCCTCCTACGGCGCCGGGAACTACGGCATGTCGGGCCGGGCCTACGACCCCCGCTTCCTCCTGTCGTGGCCCAACTCGCGCACGGCGATCATGGGGCCCGAGCAGTTGGCGGGCGTCATGTCGATCGTGGCTCGCAACCAGGCGGCGGGCGAGGGGCGCACCTTCGACGAGGACGCCGACCTGGAACGCCGCCGGGCCTTGGAGGAGCGCATCGACGCCGAGTCGCACGCCTTCTACATGTCGGGCCGCGTGCACGACGACGGCGTCATCGACCCCCGTGAGACGCGGGCCGCGCTGGGCATCAGCTTGTCGGCCTGCCATTCCAACGTCGTCGAAGGCCGTCGCGGCTTTGGCGTCTTCCGGATGTGACCGTGGCCATTCGCAAAGTCCTCATCGCCAACCGCGGCGAGATCGCCCGCCGCGTCATCCGCACCTGCTCGGCCATGGGCATCGACACCACTGCGGTGTACTCCGAGGTCGACGCCGACGCGCCGTTCGTACGCGAGGCCACCGACGCCGTGCCCTTGGGCGGGCGCCGCCCGGCCGAGTCGTACCTGCGCACCGACCTGTTGCTCGACGCCGCGGCGCGCACCGGCTGCGACGCCGTGCACCCCGGCTACGGCTTCCTCTCGGAGAACGCCGCCTTCGCCCAGGCTTGCGCCGAGGCCGGGTTGCGGTTCATCGGCCCGTCGCCGCGAGTCATCGAGCTCATGGGCTCCAAGACCGACGCCCGGGCCTTGATGGAGGACGCCGGCGTTCCCGTGCTGCCCGGGTGGCACGACGGCGCGCCGCCCCCCGAGGTGGTAGAGCGCATCGGCTTCCCCATGTTGGTCAAGGCCTCGTTCGGCGGCGGCGGCCGCGGCATGCGGGTGGTGGAGTCAGCCGACGAGTTGGCCGGCGCATTGGCGGCGGCCGAACGCGAGGCGGAAGCGGCCTTCGGCAACGGCGCCGTGTTTGTGGAGCGCTACCTGCCGTCGGCCCGCCACATCGAGGTGCAGATCTTCGGCGACAGCCACGGCAACGTCGTGCACCTGTTCGAGCGGGAGTGCTCGATCCAGCGCCGACACCAGAAGATCGTGGAAGAGGCGCCTGCGCCCAACCTCGACGACGACGTGCGTGCCCGCCTCTACCAGGCCGCCGTCGATGCGGGCCGGGCCCTCGGCTACGAAGGGGCGGGCACCGTCGAGTTCATCGTCGGCCCCGACGGCCAGTTCTACTTCCTCGAGGTCAACACCCGGCTCCAGGTCGAGCACCCGGTCACCGAGCTGATCACCGGGCTCGACCTGGTGCGGCTGCAACTGCTGGTAGCCGACGGCGCGCCGTTGTCGGTCGCCCCGGTGGTGAACGGCCATGCCGTGGAAGCGCGGCTGTGCGCCGAGGACCCGGCTGACGACTACGCCCCCAAGCCGGGCACGGTGGTGCGCTTCGACGTGCCCGGCCCCGTGCGCCTCGACTCCGGCGTGGAGCCGGGCAGCGAGGTGAGCGTCGACTACGACGCCATGCTGGCCAAGGTCATCGCCTGGGCGCCGACCCGCGAAGAGGCGGTGCGGGTGCTGCGCCGCTCGTTGCGCGACAGCCGCATCAACGGCGTGATCACCAACCGCGACCTGCTGGTGGGCATCCTCGGCCACCCCGAGTTCGAAGCGGGCACCGTCGACACCGCCTTCCTCACCCGCTACCCGCCGACCGCGTTGCTGGCCGCGCCCGACCGGCGGCTGCCCGCGCTGGCCGCCGTGCTCGCCCGCCAGGCCCAGCGGCGGGCGGAAGCACCGGTGCTGCGGGCGGTGCCGTCGGGCTGGCGCAACAACCCGTCGGTGCTGCGCTCGGAGACGCTCGACGACCTGGTGGTGGAGTACCGCATCAGCGGGCGCCCCGAGTTCCGGGTCGACGGCGAGCGCCTCGACGTCGAGGTGGTG
The DNA here is from genome assembly GCA_035536915.1 of Acidimicrobiales bacterium. Classification (NCBI taxonomy): domain Bacteria; kingdom Bacillati; phylum Actinomycetota; class Acidimicrobiia; order Acidimicrobiales; species Acidimicrobiales bacterium. Next base: position 67,401 of record DATLNE010000009.1, on the reverse strand, counting down.
TCGGCCACGCCGACGCACGTGGTCATGGTCACCGACGGGGTGCGCCGCGCCTTCGACGTCGACCACGGCAACGGCGACGGCGAGGTGTTCGTGGACTCGCTGCGATTCGCCGTGGCGCCCCGTTTCGTCGACCCCGCCGACGTGGAGGCGCCCGGTTCGCTGGCCGCGCCGATGCCGGGGACGGTCGTCGGCGTGCCCGTGGCCGTGGGCGACCGGGTCGAGGCAGGCGACGTCGTCGTCGTGCTGGAGGCCATGAAGATGGAGCACGTCATCCGCGCCCCCGAAGCCGGGGTCGTGGCCACGCTGTCGGTCGCCGTCGGCGACCGGGTCGACGTCGGAACCGTGCTCGCCGTGCTCGAAGAGGAGGAGGCTGCACGTGTCGGATGACGCCGTCCTGGTGGACGTGCGCAACTGCGTCGGGTGGGTGACCATCAACCGGCCCGACAAGAGGAACGCGCTCGACAGCGCCGTGCGCGCCGGGCTGTTCGCGGCCTTCGACCGGCTCAAGGCCGACGACGGCGCGCAGGTCATCGTGCTCACCGGCGCGGGCGACCAGGCGTTCTGCGCAGGCGGCGACCTCAAGGAGATGTCGGACACCGCCTTGCAGGTGCCGCCGCCCGACTTCGTGCCGCAGCTGGGCCGCACGGTGCACGTCGACAAGCCGGTGATCGCCGCCGTGAACGGCATCGCCTACGGGGGCGGCTTCCTGCTGGCGCAGACATGCGACCTGTGCGTGGCGTCCGACGACGCCCGCTTCGGCATCACCGAGGCCCGCTGGGGGAGGGGTGCGCCGTGGGCTGCGCCGCTGCCCTGGCTGGTCCCGCCGCGCGTCGCCCTCGAATTGTTGATGACGGCCGAGCCCATCGACGCCTTGCGGGCCGAACGGGTCGGCTTGGTGAACCGGGTGGTGCCGTTCGCCCGGTTGCACACCGAGGTGCAACTGCTGGCGGAGCGCATCGCCGCCAACGCGCCGCTGTCGGTGCGGGCGGGCAAGGCCATGGTCTACGCGGCGGCCGACCTCCCCCGCAGCCAGGCCTTCGACCACGCCGAGGCGCTGTGGGAGCCGGTGTACCTGAGCGAGGACGCCCAGGAAGGGCCGCGGGCGTTCAAGGAACGCCGGGCGCCGCAGTGGAGCGGTCGATGAGGGCGCCCGTGTTGGTCGGCAACGGCCAGGGCTTCTGGGGCGACAGCGTGCAGGCGCCCGCCCGCCTGGTGAAGGGCGGCCCGCTGCACTACCTCACCCTCGACTACCTGGCCGAGGTCACCATGACGATCCTGCGCAAGCAGCTCGACCGTGACCCCAAGGCGGGCTACGCCCGCGACTTCATCGAGGTGCTGCGCCGCACCCTGCCGACGTGCGCCGAGCGCGGCATCCGCATCATCGCCAACGCCGCGGGGGTCAACCCCGACGCCTGCCACGACGCGGTGCTGGGCGTCATCGCCGAACTGGGCCTGTCGGGCGTGAAGGTGGCGACGGTCAAGGGCGACGACATCTTCGACCGGCTCCCCGCCTTGGTGGCCGACGGCCACCACTTGGCCAACCTCGACACCGGTGAGCCCTTGGCCGCCCACCTCGACCGGGTCACCAGCGCCAACGTCTACATCGGTGCCGCCCCGGTGGTGGAGGCGTTGTCGCAGGGGGCCGACATCGTGGTCACCGGCCGGTGCAGCGACCCGTCGTTGACGGTGGCGCCCTTGGCCTACGAGTTCGGGTGGGACCTCGACGACCACGACCTGGTGGCCGCGGCCACCATCGCGGGCCACATCATCGAATGCGGCGCCCAGTGCACCGGCGGCAACTTCTACCGGTGGAAGCACGTGCCCGACATGGCCCGCATCGGCTACCCGATCGTGGAGGCGTCGCCCGACGGGAGCTTCGTCGTCACCAAGCACGACGGCACCGGCGGCCTGGTCGACTTCGAGACGGTCGCCGCCCAGATGCTCTACGAAGCGGGCGACCCCACCAACTACATCTCGCCTGACGTGGTGGCCGACTTCACCAGCGTCGCCGTGCAAGAGGTAGGCCCTGACCGGGTGCGGGTGAGCGGCGCCCGGGGCGCACCGGCCACCGACTCCTACAAGGTGGCTGTCTGCATGTCGGCCGGCTACCGGGCCATCGGGCAGTTGACCGTCGGCGGCCCCGATGCCGTCGACAAGGCCATGGTCACGGCCGAGCTGTTGTTCGATCGCTTGGACGACGAAGGCGTGCGCTTCCCGGCCGAGGCTCGTTTCGTGGAAGTAGTGGGCGCCAACGTCCTCTACGACGGCATGCGCCCGGCGCCGGTCGACCCGCCCGAGGTGCTCTTGCGAGTCGGCGTCAGCAGCGAGGACCGCAAGCAGGTGCAGCGCTTCTCCATGGAGCTGGCGCCGTTGCTCATCAGCGGACCGCCGGGGCTGACCGGCTTCGCGGGCGGACGCCCGCAGGTGACCGAGGTGGTCGAGTACTGGCCCGCGCTGATCGACAAGGCCGTGGTGTCGACCACGGTCGAGGTGGTGGAGGCATGAAGGTCCCCGTCTCGCAACTGGGCTTCGCCCGATCGGGCGACAAGGGCCGCCACAGCAACGTGGCCGTCATCGCCTTCGACGAGGAGTCCTACGAGGTGCTGCGCGAACACCTCACCGCCGAGAAGGTGGCGGCCCACTTCGAGCGGCTGGCCGAGGGGCCGGTGGAGCGCTACGAGGTGCCGAACCTGCGAGCCCTCAACTTCGTGATCTCCAATTCGTTGGGCGGCGGCGCCTCGCAGTCGTTGCGCACCGACTCGCAGGGCAAGACGCACGCTGCCGGACTGCTGCAGTTGGAGCTCAGCCTGTGACACTGGCCGAGCGGGCGCGGCGCAACCGGTGCCGGGTGCTGCTGGTGGAGCCCGACGACGAGCGCATGCAGTGCGCGGCCCGTCGGCTGCGCGACGAACGTTTGGCCGAGCCGGTGCTGCTGCACGAGGTCGACGCCCACGACGCCGCCTTGGCCGCGCTGCGGCAACGACGACCCGAGGCCACGGCTGCCGACCTGGCCGACCCGCTGGTCTACGGCGCCTCGTTGGTGGCCGCGGGCGTGGTCGACGTGGGCATCGCGGGCAACGTGGCGACCACGGGCCGGGTGGTGCGGGCCGGGCTCGACGCCATCGGCTTGCGCGACGGCTCCACCGTGGTGACGAGCGCCTTCCTCATGCAGGTGGGCGACGGGACGCTGACCTTCGCCGACTGCGCCGTCATCCCCGAGCCGGCGCCCGAGGTACTGGCCGAGGTCGCTGTCGACGCCGCCGCCCTGCACGCCCGCCTCACCGGCGAGGAGCCGCGGGTGGCCATGCTGTCGTTCTCCACCCACGGCAGCTCGCAGCATGCGGCCGCCGCCCGGGTGCGGGCCGCCGTGGACCTGGCCCGGGCCAAGGCGCCCGGCCTGCTGATCGACGGGGAGTTGCAGTTCGACGCCGCCTACGTGCCCGAGATCGCCGCGGCCAAGGCGCCGGGTTCGCCGGTGGCGGGCCGGGCCAACGTGTTCGTGTTCCCCGACCTCGGCGCGGGCAACATCGGCTACAAGATCGCCGAGCGCATGGCGGGCGCCCGCGCCGTGGGGCCGGTCATGACCGGCTTCGCCGGCTGGTGGCTCGACCTGTCGCGCGGGTGCACGGCCGACGACATCGTCGACCTCGCCGTGGTGGGCGCCGTGCTGGCAGGGGAGCGATGAGCCCGCTGTCCGACCTGTGCGCCGACCTGGCGGCCGAGGCCGAGGCCCTCGACGCCTTGGTGGCCGACGCCGACGTGCGCACGCCCACCCCGGCGCCGGGTTGGGACGTGGGCGACCAACTCAGCCACCTCGCCTTCTTCGACGAGGCCGCGGCGTTGGCGCTCAGCGACCCCGAGCGGTTCGTCACGACGCGCCCCGCCACGGCGGCCGAGCTCGCCGCCCTCATCGACGCCGCCACCGACGCCGGCCGCGCCCGCACCGAAGCGGAACTGCTGGCCTGGTGGCGCGACGCCTGGCGGGCCTTCGTGGTGGCCGCCGTCACCGCCGAAGTCGACACGCGGGTGCCGTGGTACGGCCCGTCGATGAGCGTGTTGTCGTTCGTCACGGCCCGGCTCATGGAGACGTGGGCGCATGGCCAGGACATCGCCGACGGGCTCGGCATCGCCCGCCCCGCCACGCCCCGGCTGCGCCACGTCGCCCAGCTCGGCGTGCTCGCCTTCGGCAACAGCTTCCGTGCCCACCGGCTCGACGTTCCCCACGTCGCGGTGCACGTCGAGCTGGCCTGCGGCGACGAGACCTGGACGTGGGGTGACGCCTGGGCCGCCGACCGCGTGCGAGGCGACGCCTTCGACTTCTGCCTCGTCGTCACCCAACGACGCCACCTCGACGACACCGGCCTGCACGTGGACGGGCCCGTCGCCCGCCAGTGGATGTCGATCGCCCAGGCCTTCGCAGGCCCGCCCGGTCCGGGTCGCGTGCCCGGCCAGTTCAAGGAGGAGCCATGTCCGCATACGTGATCGCCCGCTACGACATCACCAACCCCGAGGGCTATGCCGCCTACGGCGCCGCCGCCGGGCCGTCGGTGTTCCAGCACGGCGGGGAGGTGGTCGTTGCCGACCAAAGCGCCCTCGCCCTGGAAGGGCCCAAGCCCAGCAACGTGGTCGTGCTGCGTTTCCCGTCGACCGAGGCAGCCGTGGCCTGGTACGAGTCGCCCGAATACCAAGCGGCCCTGCCGCATCGCCTCGACAACACCGCCGACGGCTCGATGGTCGTGGTCCAAGAGTTCGAGATGAAGCCTTGACCGGCTTCGAGCCCGTCGGTAACTTGCCAGTAACACAACAAACGCTCGTTAGGTTCAACGGCGCTGGGGTCATTCTCGGGGGGCGCCTTGCAGTGGCCGTGGGAGGGATCTCATGACCCGCTTCAGTCCACGCAGCCGCCTTCAGACGTATTCCCTGATCCTCGGCGTGGTCATGGGGATCTTCACCGCCGGCGTCGGCGTGCCGCTGATCTTCGCCGACGGCGCCCAGGTGATCTCGGCGGGCGGCACCGGCAACGAACCCTTCCTCGACAACGGCGTGGGGGCAACGGCGGACGGCACCGGGGGTGATGCGGCGACCGGGGGTGCCGACGCCTCCGGTGCCGCAGGCACGGCCGGGGTCGACGGGAGCCTGCCCGGCTTGGGCGGATCGGGTGCAGGCGGCGCGGGTGCCGGCGGCACCGGTCCCGGCGGCGCGGGCAGCGGCCCGGGCGGCAGGGCGAGCGGCCCCGCCATCAAGCTCGGCGTGCTGCTGCTCGACCTCGGCAACGTCACCGCCCTCGGCTTCCCTGCCACCGGCGACGTGGAGGAGTCGAAGAAGGTGTGGCAGCACTGGGTCGACACCCTCAACGCCTCGGGCGGCATCAACGGCCGACCCTTCGAGCTCCACTTCGTCACCTACGACCCGCTGAGCGAGGAGAGCATGCGCCAGGCGTGTCTCTTCCTCACCGAGCAGCGCAAGGTCGCGGTCGCCGTGGCCAGTGGCGGCTTCATCGGCCCACCCATGCTGTGCTTCACGGAAGAGCACAACACGCCCCTCATCGCTGCGGGCAGTTCGGGCGTGCCGCAGGAGTACTACCCCCGCTCCAAGGGCCTGCTGTTCACCACCTTCATGGGCTCCGACCGCACCGTGGCCAACCTGGCGCACGAAGTCGACCGGCTGGGTTCGCTCAAGGGCAAGCGGGTGGGCCTGCTGTTCGACCTGCGCAGCGGCCCCGCGTCGATCGTGCGGCGGCTGGAGGGCGAGCTGAAGAACCGCGGCTACAACGTCAGCCACGTCTCGGTCTTCAACGCCGACTTCGGCACCGCCGCGGGCCAGGTGCCCGTCGAGGTGCAGCAGCACCGCACAAAGTCCGACGTCATCGTGAACATGTCGCACGCACTGGTCTTCACCCAGTTCGTGCAGGACGCCACCAGCCAGGGCTACACGCCGCCCTACTTCAACTCCGACTGGAACGGCGCCAACAGCGACTTCTACTACTCCAACATGCCGGCGTCGTACAACGGCAACCTGGCCTTCACCATCACCCGATTGGCCGAGCACCGGGGCAACTTCCCGGAGCCCGCCATCGACAAGCAGTGCAGGGAGGAAGCGTCGAAGGCGCTCGGTCGCCAGGTGCCGCGTGAGGAGGAGGTCAACTTCTCCCGGGAGTGCGCCTTCTGGATCCTGGTGTCGCGAGGTGCTCTGGCGTCGGGCGCCGACCTGAGCCCGGCGGGCTTCAGCCGGGGCATGCGCAGCCTGGGCCGCATCGGGGTGTCGGGTTTCGGCGGGATGGCCTTCGGCCCCAACCGCTTCGACGGTGCCGACCAGATTCGCACCACCCGCTGGCAGGCCGACTGCAAGTGCGTGGTGCCCCTGACCGCTTTCCGGCCCGCCCAGTACTGATGGCCACCACGCTCGACGACACCTCGCCGGACCCGGCGGCGTTGACTGCCGCCGTCCTCGAAGAAGAGGCGCGGCGCCAGGACGAGCAGGACGAGCGCGACGCCGACGCCGTCCTCCTGCCCGACGACCTCCTCCCTGGCGTGGGCGACGACGCCATGCCCACCCGCGAGGTGTTGCGCTCGGGCGGGGTGGCGACCATCGGGATGCTGTTCCTGCTCAACCTGTTCGACGAGTTCGACCGGGCGGCCATGGCGGTGCTGGCCCCCAACATCCAAGAGACGCTGGGGGTGAGCGACACCACCCTCGGCGTGCTGGCCACCTTGGGCGGCGGGCTGGTGGTGCTGGCCTTCATCCCCATCGGCTTCCTGGCCGACCGCATGCGCCGGGTGCGCGTGATCTCGGGCGTGTCGGCCGTACTGGGCGTGTTCATGTTCGCCACCGGCCTGGTGCGCGAGGCGTGGCAGCTGGGCGTCACCCGCGTCGGCACCGGGTTCGGCAAGGGCGGCCAGCCCGCCTTCAACTCGGTGTTGGCCGACGCCTACCCGATCGCCGGGCGGGCGCGCGTCTTCGCCTTGTTCAACCTGGCCAACCCCATCGGGCTGTTGGCCGGCCCGGCGGTGGCGGGCGCGGTGGCTGCGTTGGCAGGCGGCGACGAGGGTTGGCGGTGGGCCTTCATCATCCTGGCCCTGCCGACCCTGGTGCTGTCGATGCTCGTGCTGTTCGTGCGCGAGCCCCAACGAGGCGCCAACGAGCAGCAGGCCATCTTCGGCGACGACAAGCCCGAGCTCACCCACGAGCCGCCCGCCATGAGCGCGGCGTGGGAGCGGCTGCGCAAGATCAAGACCTTCTACTACGTGCTCGTCGGCCTCGGCGTCATGGGCTTTGCCCTCTTCGCCTTCTCCATCTACTTCAGCCTCTACCTCGAAGAGCACTACCAACTCGACGCCCTCGAGCGCGGCTACGTGTTCTCGCTGGCTGCCATCGGCGGCGTGATCGGGGCCCCGGTCGGCGGCTTCGTGGTCGACCGCTTCTTCCGACAGAGCCCACCCAAGGCGATCCTTGCGGTCAGCGGCCTGCTGTCGTTGTTCGTCTTCGGCGTGGTCGCCATGTACATGCCGAACGTGCCAACGCTGATCCCCATGCTGGCCGTCGCCCAGCTCGGCGTGTCGGCTGCCATCAGCGGGCTGCTGGCCATCATCGCTTCGGTCATCCCGTACCGGCTGCGAGCCATGGGCTACGCGCTGGCGGGCGTCTACATCTTCTTCATCGGTGCCTTCTTCGGCGCCGTCATCGCGGGCCAGATGTCGGACGCCTTCGGCGAGCGCACGGCGCTGACCATCATGATCCCGCCCGCCCTCTTGGTCGGCGGCTCGGTCATGGCCTACGGCGCCCGCTTCGTGCGCGGCGACATCTCGTTGGTGGTGCAGGAGCTCAAGGAAGAACAAGACGAGCACGAGCGGGTGAAGGCGGGCGGTGAAGTTCCCGTGCTGCAGGTGCGCAACCTCGACTTCAGCTACGGCCCTATCCAGGTGCTGTTCAACGTCGAGGTCGACGTGAAGAAGGGCGAGGTGCTGGCCCTGCTCGGTACCAACGGCGCAGGCAAGTCGACCTTGCTGCGCGCCGTCAGCGGCTTGGCCATTCCCGACCGCGGCGTCGTCCGCCTCAACGGCCGCACCGTCACCTACTCCGACGCCGAGACGCGGGTGCGCGCCGGCATCGTGCAGGTGCCCGGCGGCAAGGCCGTGTTCCCCACGTTGAGCGTGCGGGAGAACCTGACCGTCGGCGCCCACACCTATGTGTGGGACCGTGAGCGGCTCGACGCCAAGCTCGACGAAGTGCTGACGCTGTTCCCGCGGCTGCAGGAACGCCTCGACCAACCCGCCGGGAAGCTGTCGGGCGGGGAGCAGCAGATGGTGGCGTTGGCCAAGGGATTGCTGCTCGATCCCGAGATCCTGCTCATCGACGAGTTGTCGCTGGGGCTGGCGCCCGTGGTCGTGCAGGACATCCTCGAAGTGGTCGAGACGCTAAAGGCGCGCGGCCTGACGATGGTCATCGTCGAGCAGTCGGTGAACATCGCCTTGGAGATCGCCGACCGGGCCGTGTTCATGGAGAAGGGCCGCGTCCGCTTTCAGGGGCCTGCCAAGGAACTGCTCGAGCGCGACGACCTGGTGCGGGCCGTCTTCCTCGGGGCGGAGGCGGGCGGATGACGTTCTCCATCGAGCTCGTCATCATCGGCGCGCTCACCGGCCTCGCCTACTCGGTGCTGGCCGCCGGGTTGGTGCTCGTCTACCGGGCCACCCGCGTCATCAACTTCGCCCACGGCGAGATGGGCGCCTTCGGCGCTGCCGTGCTGGCCAAGCTCGTGCTCGACCTGGGGTGGAACTGGTTCCTGGCCTTCGCCGTGGTGCTGGCCGTGGGTGCTGTGGTGGGCGGCGTGGTGGAACTGGCCATCATCCGACGGCTGTTCCACGCACCGCGGCTGATCCTGCTGGTCGCCACCATCGGCGTCTCCCAGATCCTGTTCTTCGCCAGCGCCGTGCTGCCCGACATCGACAACACGCGGCGCTATCCCACCGGGCTCGACCGGGTGGCCGACGTCGGCAGCGTGCTGTTGCGGGGCGAGCACTTCATGGTGATGGCCTTCGTGCCCGCGGTGATCGCGGGGTTGGCGCTGTTCCTCAACGTCACGCCCTACGGCATGGCCATCCGGGCCTCGGCCGAGAACGCCGAGGCGGCCCGCTTGGCGGGCGTCAGCGTGAAGCGGGTGTCGACGGTGGTGTGGGTGCTGGCCGGCGTGTTGTCGACGGCCACCTTCGTGCTCATCAACCCCATTCGGGGCACGATCGTCGGCACTGCCTCGGTGGCGTTGGGGCCGAGCCTGTTGTTGCGGGCCTTGGTCGCCGCCTTGTGCGGGCGGCTGGTGTCGCTGCCGTGGACCTTGGCGGGCGGCATCGCCGTGGGCATCGCCGAGGCGCTGCTGTTCGTGAACGTGCCCAGCCCCGGCACCGTCGACGGCATCTTGTTCGTGGTCGTGCTCATCCTGGTGTTCACCCGGGGCCGCGACCTGGTCACCGACGAGAAGGGCTCGTTCTCGCTCACGCCCCGCAGCCGGCCCATCCCGGCTCGCCTGCTGTCGGTCGGGTGGGTGCGACGGTTGCCGCACATCTCGGCGGGCGTCGCCTTCGCTGTGGCCGCCTTGTTGCCGTTGGTGGTCACTGCGCCGTCGCGGCAGTTCCTGTTCTCACGGGTGGCGATCTTCGCCATCATCGGCCTGTCGATCACCGTGCTCACCGGGTGGGCCGGCCAGCTCTCGCTCGGGCAGTTCGCCTTCGTCGGGCTGGGCGCGTTCACCTCGTTCGCCTTGGTCGACCGAGGCATGCCGTTCAGCTACTCGATCGTGTACTCGGCGGTGATCGGCGTGCTGGCCGCCTTGGCGGTGGGCGGCCCCGCCCTGCGCATCCGGGGTCTCTCGTTGGCGGTGACGACCTTGGCCTTCGCCGTGGCGGCTCGGGGCTACATCCTCCCGCACGGTGCCTTTACCGGAGGCAACCAGGACGTCTTCCTGCCCCGGGCCAAGATCGCCTTCTTCGACCTGTCGTCGCAGCGGACCTACTACTGGTTCTGCTTGGTGGTGCTGGCTGCGTGCGTGTTCGTGATCTCCCGGCTGCGGACCAGTGGGGTGGGGCGCGCCATCATCGCCGTGCGGGAGAACGACCGTGCCGCGGCCGCCCTCACCGTGTCGCCGTCGGGCACCAAGCTCACCGCGTTCGCCATCTCCGGCGGCCTGGCCGCCTTGGCGGGCGCCTTGTTGGCGGGGGCGCACGTGCAGTTCGGCCCCGACCTGTTCGGCCCCGAGCAGTCGTTGATCGTCGTGGCCATGGTCATCATCGGCGGGCTCGGTTCCGTCACCGGTGCGGTCCTCGGCGCCGTCTACGTGCTCGGCCTTCCCGCGCTGTTGGGCGACACCCAGGAGGTGCGCCTGCTCACCAGCGGCGCGGGCCTGCTCATCCTCTTGATGTACCTGCCGGGCGGGCTCCTGCAGGTCGTGTACAAGTTGCGCGACCTGGTGTTCTCGGTGGCCGAGCGCCGCATGGGCGAACCCGCGGTGGCACCCGTGCCCGTCGACCGCCGGGTCGTGCCGGTGGCCACCACCCGCAACCGCCCCGAGATCCGGCTCGACGTGCCCGCGGTGGCGGCCACCGGCATCGCCGTGCGCTTCGGCGGCGTGACCGCCCTCGACGGGGTGACGGTGGTGGCCTACCCGGGGGAGACGCTCGGGCTCATCGGCTCCAACGGCGCGGGCAAGTCGACCCTGATGAACGTCATGAGCGGGTTCCAACCCACCGCCGCGGGCACAGTGCAGATGTTCGGGGAGGACGTCACCGCCCTGTCGGCCCACGAGCGCTCGCGACTGGGGCTCGGGAGGGTGTTCCAAGACGCCCGCCTGTTCGGTGAGCTCACCGTGCGCGAGTGCGTGTCGGTGGCGCTGGAGGCCCGCGAGCGAAGCGAGCTGGTGCCCTCGGCGCTGGCCCTGCCGCCTGCTACCGCGGCCGAAGCCCGCAAGCGGCGCGAGGCCGAAGAGCTCATCGGCTTCATGGGGCTCGGCCGTTACGCCGATGCCGTCATCGGCTCGCTGTCGACCGGCACCCGCCGCATCGCCGAGTTGGCCTGCCTGGTGGCGGTCGACGCCCGCGTGCTGTTGCTCGACGAGCCCACGGCGGGCGTGGCCCAGCGCGAGACCGAGGCCTTCGGCCCCCTCATCGAACGCATTCGCAAGGAGCTCGACGCCACCTTGGTGATCATCGAACACGACATGCCGTTGGTGATGTCGCTGTCGGACCGCGTGTACTGCATGTCGGCAGGCAGGGTCATCGCCGAGGGCGTGCCGGAGGTGGTGCGCACCGATCCCGCCGTCATCGCCGCCTACCTGGGCACCGACGAGCGGGCCATCAAGCGCAGCGACACCGGCCGGCCTGCCGTTGTTCCGCAGCTCGGCGGGTTGAGCCGCACAGAGCTGGTCGAGGTGGCGCGGTCGCGTGGCATTAAGGGGCCGTCGCGGTTGCGCAAAGCCGAGTTGTTGGAGCTGTTGTCGTGAGCGCCCTCGTGCAGAAGGTGGGGTGCAAGCTCGACCTCACCGAAGGGCAGGTCTACACCGCGGCCATCGGCTTGTTCGTGGCCTTGGCCACGGCCATCGGCGGCATCCCCCCGACGTTGGTCGACCGGGTGCGGCCGGCCGGAGTGGCCCGTCCCTTGGTCGACCCCACGGGCAGCGTGGCCCCGGCCACCAGTGCCGGCCCTCCGGCGCCCGCGCCCGTGTCGGCGCCCGACGGCTTCTCCCTGCCGTTCGACCCGGCGCCGACGTTCCCGGACGGCGGCAGCTTCGGCGGCGGGTCGTTCCCCGGTGACGGCGGCAATATCGGCGGCGGCGGTGGTGACTTCTCGCCGCCGCGGCCGCCGGTCGGCACCGTCGACACCTTTGCCTCGGTGCCCGCGCCCGGTGCGCCTGAGGGCATCGCCGTCGGCAACGACGGCCGGGTGTTCGTGGCCACCAACAACAGCGGCGCCAAGCCGGTGGTGATGCGCTTTACCGGCGACGGCGCGCTGGAGGCCTCGGTCACGGTGGAGGCCATCGAGGCGGGCTTCGGCGTGCGGGGGCTGGCCCTGCCCCGGGCCACGGGTGGCAACGTCGTGTACGCGCTGGCCGCTCGGCCCGCCGCGGTGTTCCGCGTCGACGTCGGGCTCGGGACGGTGGCGTCGTACGCAGGCATCCCTGACGTTCCGCCGTGCATCGCCGTGGCCTTGGCCGGCCCCTGCGAGCTGTCTCCTGTCGACAATGCGCCGGAACCGCGAGCCGCCGTGTTCGGCGCCGACGGCGCGCTGTACGTGGCCGACCGGGGCCAGGCGCTGGTGTGGCGAGTGGCGCCAGGAGGCGGGGAGGTGCGCCTTGCCCATCAGTCGCCCGAGTTCGTATCGCCCGACGGCTTGAGCGGCATCACCGTCGACAGCACCGAGCGCTTGGTGGTGACGGTGGCCCAGTCGGTGACCGACGCAGGCGGCGGGACCGTCTACCGCCTCGGTGATGCCGCTCCCACCAAGGTGGCGAGCACGGCCACCGGCGACCGGCCCGTGGGCATCGCGGGCGGCCGATCGGGACGGCTGTACGTGGCCTTGGCCGGCGCGGGCCGCGTCGTCGTGCTCGACCAGGCCGGGGCCGAGCAGGCTCGGTACCCCGGTGCCACCGACGCCCCGTTCGACACGCCGGTGGGCGTGGCCTTCCGGGGTGAGGACCTGTTGGTGACCGAGCAGGCTCCGACGAGGCCGCCGGCCGGTCGGGTGGTGCGCATCGTGGTGGAGGACCGAGGCGTGTTGTCGTGAGCAACGACGTGACGCTCGACGTCGACGACGGCGTGGCTTTCATCACCTTGAACCGGCCGGAGCGCCTCAACGCCCTCACCGTCGGCTGGGTCGACGATTTCATCCGTGCGATCGACGAGGTGGGCGACGAAGCAGCGGTGGTGGTGCGAGCCGCCGGGCGTGCGTTCTGTGCGGGCGCGGATCTGGCCGAGCACCCGGTGTTCCGCCTCGACGATGCCTACGAGCGCATGGCCCACGTGGAGCGCGCCTATCAAGTGGTGCGCAAGCTGCGGGCGTTGCCGCAGCCGGTGATCGCCGCCGTGCAGGGCGTGTGCGCGGGGGCGGGGCTCAGCGTGGCGGTGGCGTGCGACCTGCGGCTGGCGGCCGACGACGCCCGCTTCAGCCTCGACTTCGTGCGCCTCGGCGTGATCCCCGACATGGGCGCGTCGTACCACGTGCCCGCCGTGGTGGGCACGACCCGGGCCATGGAGCTGGCGTTGTTGGCCGAGCGCATCGACGCCGTCGAGGCCGAGCGCATCGGGCTGGTGAACCGGGTGGTGCCTGCTGCCGACCTGTGGGCCGAGGCCGAAGCCATGGCCCGGCGCGTCGCGGCCATGCCCCCCATGGCCGTGCGGGCGGCCAAGCGCGTCGTGCACTCGCTGCACCGGCTGCCCGCCGACGAGGCGTTGAGCGAAGAGGCGTGGACGGTCAACGCGCTGGTGGCCATGCCCGAGTCGCGGGCCGCGGTGGCCGCATTTGTGAACCGCAAGCGAACGAACCCTTGACGGCCCCGCGGGGCGTCCATACACTCGAACAAACAAACGACCGTTAGGCTGGGAAAGGACGTCGGAATGAGCCAGACGTTGATCGACATCAAGGTCGTCGACACCGACTCGCATGTCACGGAGCCGCCGGACCTGTGGACGTCACGGGTCTCCAAGAAGTGGGGCGACGCCGTCCCCCACGTGGCCAATAACCCCGAGACGGGGCACTCGCACTGGCGCATCGGCGACCACTGGCTCATGCCCGTGGGCTTCTACGCCACCGCGGGGTGGAAGGAGTTCCCGCCGTTCACGCCCAACGAGCTCGAAGACGTCGACGCGGGCGCGTGGAACCCGGTGGAGCGGCTGAAGCGCATGGACGAGTACGGCCTGTACGCCCAGGTTCTCTACCCCAACCTCATCGGCTTCGAGACCCCGCTGTTCATGCGCATGGGGCCTGAGCTGTCGCTCGAGTGCACCCGGGCCTACAACGACTTCATCACCGAGTTCGCGGCCACCGACCGCAAGCGGTTGGTGCCGATCTCGATGGTGCCGTTCTGGGACCTCGACGCCGCTGTGGCCGAGATGAAGCGCTGCCGGGAGATGGGGCACCGGGGCGTGCTGTTCGCCAACCAGTACGAGAAGGTCGGCCTGCCCCCGTTCTGGGACACCTACTGGGACCCGGTGCTGAACGTGGCCCAGGACCTCGACATGTCGATCAACTTCCACGTCGGCTTCACGTCGAGCACCGACGGCTCCGCCGCTGCCCTCCAGGTCATGCTGTCGCAGTTCAGCGCCCGGGCTGCCGCGGCGGGCACGGCCCTCGGCCTCATGAGCAACGCCACGGCCATCGCCACAATCGTGACAAGCGGCCTGTGCGACCGGTTCCCCCGGCTCAAGTTCGTGTCGGTGGAGAGCGGCTTCGGCTTCTTGCCCTACCTGCTGGAGTCCCTCGACTGGCACTGGAAGGGCTACGGGGCCGCCGCCGAGTCCGAGCTGCTGCCCAGCGAGTACTTCAAGCGCCAGGTGTACGGCTGCTTCTGGTTCGAGCGCCAGACGCTGCCCCTGCTCGAGCACTACCCCGACAACTTCATGTTCGAGACCGACTACCCGCACCCGACGAGCATGTCGCCCGGCCCGTGCTCGCCCGCCGAGCTGCCCCGCGACCACATCCTGTCGGCCTTCGAGAAGGTGCCCCTGGAGATCGCCGTCAAGGCGCTCTACGGCAATGCCGCCCGCGTCTACGGCATGGAGGACTGAGGTGGCCGACTACGCCGCCGTCCAGGAGTTGTTGGCGAGGTACTGCCACGCCCACGACGAGCGAGACCTGGAGTTGCTGGCGTCGTGCTTCGCCGCCGACATCAGCCTGATGGGCGTCTCGGGCCGCGACAACGTGGTCGCGGCCTACGGCGCCGGCTACCAGCAGCTCACGGCCAAGCGCCGCCACGTGATCAGCAACGTCTACGTGGTGGAGGACGGCGACGAGCGGGCCGTGGTGCGCAGCTACATCACGCTCTACCTCGTCCACGACGAGGAACTGTCGCTGCACCTGACAGGCGTCTACACCGACACCGTGGTGCTCGAAGACGGGGCGTGGAAGATCCAGGGCCGCGAGGTGGTGCTCGACGTGCCCTACAACCCCGGCGACGTGCAGAAGGCCCCGGTCGCCACCTATCGGGGGTAACCCGCGCTCTGGAGTACATGGCGCTTCAGAATGAAGCGCCATGTACTCCAGGCGCGGGGCACCTCAGACGCGCCGAATCGCCACAGGCGCCGGCAGCCGGTCGGACAGGCGACGCAGGTCGTCAGGGTCGGAGGTGAGCACTGCGGCGGAGACCGAAGCCGCGGTGAGCACGACGTGGGCGTCGACGACGTCCGACATGCCCGTAACCCCGAGAAGGGCGCCGGCCGCGTGGGCATCGTCCGCCAAGAACGGCACCACGGAGCAGCCGCTGAGGAAGCGCCGCAACTGTGCTTGTCGCGGGGAGCGGCTCACCTGGGCGACCACCGGTGCAGTCGTCACCGGGACCAACCCGACTTCGAGGCGCACCCGGTGATCGGCCCAAACGTCGCGGTCGTTGCGGTCCGCGGCGACAAGCACGCCGGCGTCGTAGACGACGCTCACGCGGAGCGGCGGCGGGCGGACGCCGCCACCTCGTCGGCAATGCGGGCCCGTGCGGAGTCGAGCTCGGCGTCGGTGAACGCGCCGTGGTCCTTCTCCCACTCCGCCACGGCGGCCAGGCCCTGTCGCACGAGCAGCGCCCGCCTGGCGGCTTCGGTGAGCCAGGCCGACACGCTGACCCCTTCGTCAGCGGCAGCGGCGATCACTTGCTCGTGGACGTCGGCATCGACGCTGATGGCCAGCTTCGGCGATGGCTTTCCTCGCGGCATGCACAAACTCTACTACCAAGGTATGACCGTTGGCATCGCGGGTGTCACCTGAACCAGATGCGTTGGTACTCGCGGCTTTGCGGGTGGAGGAGTAGGGCCACCAAGGCGATGTCGAACATGAGGCTGATGACGTCGGCCCCCAGCAGGGCGCCGAAGCCGCCGAAGGCGAGGCGCAACACGAAGGGCAGGACGGCCACGGCGATGCCCAGGCCGTAGCCCCACTTCTGCTCGTTGGCGATACCGAAGCCTGCGGCCACGTTGGCGAGGAGCAGCACGAGCCCGATGGCCACGACGAAGCTGCCGCCGAGCACCATGAACGCAGCGTTGATGTAGAAGAGGAAGACGGCGATCTGCAGCGTCTGCGGCTGCGACATGTTCACCCAACGGCGTGTTTCCATGGCCTCAGTCTGCCCGCCCCAGGGTGACAGTGGCCCGCAACTGCCCGCAGGCGGCGTCGATGTCGGTGCCGCGGTTGCGGCGCACCGTGGCGTTCACGCCCAGCTCGACCAGCCGGTCACGGAAGCCCCGCACGCCCTCGGCCGGCGTCCCCCGCGTCGGCCAGCCGGGCGTGGGGTTCAGCGGGATCAGGTTGATGTGCGCACCCAGCGGCCGCGCCCGGTCGGCCAACTGGGCAGCGTCGACGGCCCGGTCGTTCACCCCGTCGATGAGCGCCCACTCGAACGACAGCCGTCGCCCCTTGGCCTCCAGGTACTCGGCGCACGCCTCCATGAGCATGTCGAGCGGGTAGCGCCGGTTGACGGGCACGAGTCGGTCGCGCAACTCGTCGTCGGCGGCGTGCAGCGACACGGCCAGGTTGACGGGCAAGTCCTCGCCCGCCATGCGACGGATGCCGGGCACGATGCCCACGGTGGAGACGGTGAGGTGGCGAGCCGAGATGCCGATGTCGTCGTGCAGCCGCCGCACCGCGCCCCAAACGGCGTCGTAGTTGGCCATCGGCTCGCCCATGCCCATGAACACCACGTTGCTGACGCGCCGGGGGCGGGCGGCTGCGATGGCCTGGGCCACCTGCTCCACGATCTCGCCGCTCGACAGATGGCGGTCGAAGCCCGCTTGGCCGGTGGCGCAGAAGCCGCACGCCATGGCACAGCCCGCCTGCGTCGACACGCACACCGTGGACCGCCCGTCGCGGTAGTGCATGAGCACGGTCTCGATCCGGTTGCCGTCGGCCAGCGACCACAGCCACTTCACGGTGTCGCCGCCGTCGGCCACCGACTCGTGCTCGGCGTGCAGGGCGGGCGCCAACGCCGGCTCCGCCGCCAGCCGGGCCCGCAAGGCAGCGGGCAGGTCGGTCAGTTGCGAGGGGTCAAGCACCCGCCGGTACAGCCCGTCCCACACCTGGCGCACGCGGTATGCAGGCTCGCCCTCGAGGAGGACGGCAAGGTCCTCGCGGGACAGGTCGTAGCGGCCGGGCACGGCTTCCAGGGTAGGGCGGCCGGGTAGGGTCGAGGACCGTGCATCCCACGCAACCGACGCATGAGCACCACCACCGCAAGGTCCAAGGCGGCGCCGCTCGGGCGGCCGTCTTCGGCGTCAGCGACGGCCTGGTCTCGAACGTCTCGCTCATCCTCGGCGTGGCCGGGGCCAACACCTCGCCGGGCGTGGTGCGCTTGGCGGGCCTGGCCGGGCTGGTCGGCGGTGCCTTCTCCATGGCCAGCGGCGAGTACGTGTCGATGAAAGCCCAACGGGAACTGCTCGAACGCGAGCTCGACCTCGAGCGCATCGAGATCACCCGCAGGCCGGAGAACGAACGCCGGGAACTGGCCCAGATCTACCGCAGCCGCGGAATCGACCCCACCCTGGCCGAGGACCTGGCCACCGAGATGCACCGCAATCCCGAGTTGGCCCTGGAGACGCACGCTCGCGAGGAGCTCGGCATCGACCCCGACGAACTGGGCTCGCCCGTGCATGCCGCGCTGTCGTCGTTCGTGGCCTTCGCCGGTGGCGCCGTGCTGCCGCTCGTCCCGTGGTTCTTCGCCGGTGGCACCGGCGCCATGTTGGCCTCCGTCGTGATCGGTGCCCTGTCCGCGCTGGCCGTCGGCGCCGCGCTGGCGACGTTCACCGGGCGCCCCGTCGTGCGGCTGGCCGGTCGGCAGCTTGGCTTCGCAGCGGCGGCGGCCGGGGTGGCGTTCCTCGTCGGCAACGCCGTCGGCGTCGGCGTCGTCTAGCGCCGCAATGGCACGACCCCGGACCCCGAAGGGGCGGGCCCGTGAGACGTTGCGGCGGCTGACCGGGGAGTACCCGGGCACCGCCACAGAGCTCTGCGCGCTGCGCCACGAGAGCCCGTACCAACTGCTCGTCGCCACCGTGTTGTCGGCCCAGACCACCGACGAACGAGTGAACTCGGTGACGCCCGCGCTGTTCGCCCGCTACCCGACCGCCGCCGACTTGGCCGCCGCCGACCCCGAGGACGTGGAGAAGCTCATCTTCCCGACCGGGTTCTTCCGGGCCAAGACCAAGAGCATCATGGGCCTCGCTGCTGCCCTCGACGAACGCTTCGGCGGCGAGGTGCCCGTTCGCCTGGAAGACCTCGTCACCCTTCCCGGGGTGGGGCGCAAGACGGCAAACGTGGTGCGCAGCGTGGCCTTCGCCCTGCCCGGCCTGCCCGTCGACACCCATGTGGGACGGCTGTCGATCCGGCTCGGCCTCACCGCCGCCGACGACCCGGTGAAGGCCGAGCTCGACCTCAACACCATGGTGCCCGCGGCCGAACGGGGCGCCTTCTCGCTGCGCATGATCCTGCACGGCCGCCGGGTGTGCGTGGCCCGCAAGCCGCGCTGCGAGGACTGCGTGCTCAACGACTTCTGCCCGTCGTCGCGGGTGTAGCAGTGACGGGCGCTACCCCGCGAAGAACCGTCGCAACTCGGCGGCGAGGCGCGCCGGTGCGGTGCGGGCGGCGCCGTGGTCGAGCCCCTGGAGTGTCACCACCTCGTTGTCCGGCAGCACCCCGGCCAGCGCGTGCACGGCGTCGCGATGGTGTTGCTGCGTCTCGCTCGTCTCCAACAGCAACACGGGGCACTCGACGCTCGCGTAGCGGCCGATGTCGGCGGGCAGCCCGTCGATCTCGGCGAACTCGTGCACCCACGCCTCGCCCGCGGCCACGACGCGAGGGTCGGCCACCATTCGATCGGCCACCTCGGGCGGGACCCGCACCCCTTCCACCAACCCGACGCGTACGGCGCCGGCCACGTCGCCCGCCGCCAGCAGGCGCTCCGCTTCGGCCAGGTGCGGGCCGAGCACGGGGCCCTTCACCGGCAGGGGCGGCTCGAACAGTGCCAGCCGGTCCACACCAAAATGCCACGCCGCCCCCAAGGCCACGATGGCACCCGAGGAATAGCCGACCAGGAACCGCGGCGGTCCCACCTCGTCGAGCACGCGGGCCACGTCTTCGTACTCGGCCTCGTAGGAGTACGCCGCCCAGTCGGGGTTGTCGTGTCGGGTGCGACGACGGATGCAGGTGCAGTCGAAGCCGTCGAGGGCCGCCACCACGCCGTCCCACATGGACTCGTCGAGCAGCCCGCCGTGCACGAAGACGATCGGCGGGCTCACGGCAACCCGATCCCCAGGCGCTGCGCCAGCTGCTGGTACTCGGCGATCTCCGTGCGCTGGTTGGTGGCCATGCGCCGGGCCATGTCGCGTACGAACTCGTCGTCGACGTGGCGCAACGCGGCCTCGGCCATGTGGACGCCGCCCCGGTGGTGCACGGTCATCATCCGCAGGAACCCGGCGTCGACGTCGCGGCCTGTGGCCCGTTCGTAGTCGCCCAGCGCGGCGTCGGTGGCCAGGCCGGGCATCTCTGCCGCGGGCACTTCGTGGCCCATCCACTCCATGACCGTGTCGCGGTCAGGCACCCGAGGTTGGTCCCACCGCTGGAGGTAGCCCTCCATCAAGCCGATCTCGTACTGCTGGAAGATGACGACCTCGCGGGCGAAGTGCTGCACCGACGGGTCGGGAGCGCTCGCCACCGCGGTGGTGGCGATGCGCACCGCTTGTTCGTGGTGGAGGATCATGTCCTGCAGGAAGCGCACGTCGGCCGACGACTCGCCCGGCGCCCGCCCCTTGCCGAGTGTGTAGCCGACGGCGCCCCCGAGGAAGACGAGGGCGGCCACCAGCAGGGCGACGACGCCACGGGGCACAGAGCGCATCGGCTCATCGTGTCATGCACAGCGCTACTAGGGTTCGCCGCCGTGAAGGTCACCATGCTGTTGTGCGACGCGGCCCAGGTCGCCGACGGGAAGCTGTTCATCCTCGGCGGCGGCTGGAGCCTGACCGGGCCCGAGCCCACCCCCTCGGCCATCGCCGTGAAGCTCGAGGTCCCGTGGAGCGACGCCGACCAGGCCCACCACTGGGAGCTCTTCCTGGTGGACGCCGACGGCCGTGAGGTGACAATCGGCGCGCCCGACGGCACAAAGCAGCCCATCGAGATCCGGGGCGACTTCCAGGTGGGCCGCCCCGCCGAGGTGCCAGAAGGCAGCCCCATCGACCTGCCGCTGGCCTTCAACCTCGGCCCGTTGCCTTTGGCGCCTGCCTCGCGTTACACGTGGCGGCTGGTCATCGACGGGGTGACCGACGAGTCGTGGACACTGGGCTTCACCACCCGCGCCGCGCCGCCCCTCATGGCCGACTAGCAGCGGGCAGCCGCACTTCCACGGCCAGGCCGCCTTCGGGACGGGCCTCGGCGCGCACGGTGCCCCCGTGCGCGTTCGCCACCGAGCGCACGATCGACAGGCCCAGCCCCACGCCGCGGACCGACCGGGTGCGCTCCAGTCGGCGGAAGGGTTCGAACAACGAAGGCACCACCTCCGGGTCGATCACCTCGCCGCCGTTGGCCACCCGCACCACCACCTCCCCGCCGTCCACGCCCGTCGACACCACCACGCCGCCCCGGCCGTGCCGAGCGGCGTTCTCCACCAGGTTGCCGACCAGCCTGCCCAACAAGGCGGGGTCGCCCGACACCACCGCAGGCGCCAGCGAGCGCTGCGCCTCGACGCCCGTCGCCGCCAGGGCGGCCGTCACTTCAGCGGCCAGGTCGACCCGTTCACGGGCCTCGATGCCCCGCTCGCTGCGGGCCAACACCAGCAGGCTGTCGAGCAGCCGCTCGGTGCGTTCGGTGGCGTCGCGCACGTTCTCGCCCATGGCCCGAAACTGCTCGACGGAAGCAGTGGGGTCGCGCAAGGCCACGTCGACCTCGGTGCGGATGATCGACAAGGGCGTGCGCAGTTCGTGCGAGGCGTCGGCCACGAACCGGCGCTGGCTCTCGAAGGCGGCGTCGAGCCGTCCGAGCATGGCGTCGAAGGTGTCGGCCAGTTCTCGCAGCTCGTCCTGGGGGCCGCCCAAGCCGATGCGCTCGTGCAGGTTTTCTTGCGACAGCCGCCGCGCCGTAGCGGTGATCTCGTGCAACGGCCGCAGCACCCGCCCGGCCATGAGCCACCCCAAGGCCACCGCCAGCACGCCCATCAACCCCAACGCCAGCACCGATTGCGTGAGCAGTTGGTCGAGGGTGTTCTTGCGCACCTGGGCCGGGAACTCCTCGATGAACTGCTTCACGGGCACCCCGTCGGCCATGAGGATGTCGCCGGGAGCGGGGCCGATGGCGTGGGGGCCGCCCACGATGACGCGGTGCGCGGGCAGGGCTCGCTCCACGTCGGGCAGGCTGCGGCGCACCAAGGCGTAGTTCACGCTGAGCAACAGCGCGCCCGCGGCCAGGAACAGCGAGCCGTACAGCAGCGTGAGCCGCAGCCGCACCGTGAGGCGCAGCCGCTCAGATCCGGTACCCGGCACCGATCACCGTTTCCACCACGGGCGGGTCGCCCAGCTTGCGCCGCAGGTTCATGACCGTGACCCGCACGGTGTTGGTGAAGGGGTCGACGTGTTCGTCCCACGCCCGTTCCAACAGCTCCTCGGCGCTGACCACGGCGCCCTCGGCGGCCAGCAGCACGTGCAGCACGCCTAGCTCCTTGCGCGTCAGCCGCACCGGTTCGCCGTTGCGTGTCACCTCGCGGCGGGCCAGGTCGAGGCGCACGCCGTTGCGCTCGAGCACCGGCGGCCGAGCCGTGTCGGTGCGGCGCGACAGGGCCTCGATGCGGGCCACCAGTTCGGCGAAGGCGAACGGCTTGCCCAGGTAGTCGTCGGCACCCAGGCGCAGCCCGGTCACCCGGTCGTCGACCGTCCCCGAGGCGGTGAGCATGAGGATGCGCGACGACCCCTCGGAGGCCAGCGCCTGGCACACCTCGTCGCCGTGCACGCCGGGCAGGTCACGGTCGAGCACCACCACGTCGTAGCGGTTGATGCTCGTCTTCTCCAGCGCGGCGCCGCCGTCGAAGGCGACGTCGACGGCCATGCCCTCGCGGCGCAGGCCGCGGGCGATGGCGTCGGCCAACACCTCTTCGTCTTCGACCACGAGCACGCGCACTGAGGCCATGGTGCCCGATGGCGAGGTAAAGGGGCGGTAAAGGCGGCAGCGTCGAGGTACTCGTTCCTTTACGGAGGCTTGCGGGGCCGAGGCGTATCACCGGTTCCATGAAACGACTGGTCATCGCACTCACGGTGCTGGCGCTAGGGGCCTGCGGCTCCGACGGCGGCAGCGGCAACGACGTGGCTTCCCTCGGCAACACCAAGCAGGCCGCTGCGGGCGGGCCCGAGAAGGACAAGGAGAAGGCGTGGCTCGACTTCGCCCGCTGCATGCGTGACCACGGCGTGCAGATGGCCGACCCCGAGGTGGCAGGGTCGGGCGACGGCATGGTCATGGTGCGCCCCGCCGGCGGCGGCACGGGCGGCACGGCGACGGAGGTGCCCGACGACGGCAAGCTCAAGGCAGCCGACGCCGCCTGCCGCCACCACATCGAGGGCCTCGGCGGCGGCAGGACGCGACTCGACGACCCCGAGATGCAGGACAAGCTGGTGAAGTTCGCCCGCTGCATGCGCGAGCAGGGCATCGACATGCCCGACCCCACCAGCGAGGGCGGCCGAATGGCCGTCGAGATCAAGGAGATCGACCGGGACAAGATGGACGCCGCCCACAAGGCGTGCGAGAGCGTGGCGCCCGACAAGCTCGGTGGCCGCCCCGGCCTGGAGCGGGGCAAGTGAAGCGGGTGCTTGCGGTGCTCGCCGCCCTCGCTGTGGCGGGCGGCGGATGGGCGGCGTTCCAGGCAGGCAGCGACGGGGCCGACGCCGAGGAACCTGCGGTGCGCACCGGTACCGCCACGGTGAGCCGCAAGACGCTGGTGCAACGCGAGGAGGTCGACGGCACCATCGGCTTCGGCGACGCCACGGCCGTCGTCGGCCAACGGCAAGGCACCCTCACTCGGTTGGCCGGCGAAGGCGACGTGGTTGAACGAGGCAAGCCGTTGTACTGGGTCGACGAGGTGCCGGTGGTGCTGCTCTACGGCGACGTGCCTGCCTACCGGCGCATGGCTGCGGGCTCCGACGACGGGGCCGATGTGAAGCAGTTGGAGGAGAACCTCAAGGCGCTGGGCCACAACCCGGGCACGGTCGACGGGGAGTGGACGAGCGCCACCACCGCGGCGGTGAAGCGGTGGGAGAAGGCGCTCGGAGTCGCCGAGAACGGCGTGGTCGAGGCCGGCGATGTCGTGTTCCGGCCCGGCGCGTTGCGGGTGGCCGAGCACGTGGCCGGCGTGGGCGGCCCGGCGAGCGGCGAGGTGTTCAAGGCGACCGCCGCCACCCGCCTCGTCGCCGTCGACCTCGACGCCACCAAGCAGACCATGGTGAAGGTGGGCGACGCCGTCGAAGTCGAGCTGCCCGACGGCCGCACGGTGGCAGGGCGTATCACCACCGTGGGCAAGGTGGCGACCGTGCCGCAGGGCGACCAGCAGCAGCGGGCCACGGTGAAGCTCACCGTCTCGCTCGACGACCCCGGCGACTACGACCAGGCGCCCGTCGACGTGCGCCTCACGCAGGCCTCGAAGGAGAACGTCTTGGCCGTGCCGGTGGCCGCGCTGCTCGCATTGGCCGAGGGCGGCTACGCCGTCGAGACGACCGACGGCCGGCTCGTCGCCGTGGAGACCGGGCTGTTCGCCGACGGTTGGGTCGAGGTCACCGGCGATGTCGCCGAAGGCCTGCGGGTGGTGGTGCCGGCATGACCGCCGTTCTCGAACTGGACGGGGTGGGCAAGCGCTACCCAGGAGTCGATGTGCTGCGTGGCGTGGACGTGCGGGTCGACGCCGGGGAGATGGTGGCCATCGTGGGGCCGTCGGGCTCGGGCAAGTCGACCTTGCTCCACATCATCGGCACCCTCGACCGGCCCAGCGAAGGCGAGGTGCGGGTCACCGGGCAGGCGGTCTCGGCCATGTCGGACCGACAGCTCTCGGGCTTGCGGGCTCGCAAGATCGGCTTCGTCTTTCAGCAGTTCTTCCTGCTCGACGGGATGACGGCACTCGACAACGCGGCCACGGGCCTGCTCTACACGGGCACGCCCGCTGCGGAGCGACGACGTCGAGCCACGGCAGCGTTGGAACGAGTTGGCCTCGGCGAACGTCTCACCCATCGCCCGGCGCAGCTCTCCGGTGGGGAGCGGCAGCGGGTGGCCATCGCCAGGGCGGTCGTCCACCAGCCCGCCCTGGTGCTGGCCGACGAGCCCACGGGCAACCTCGACTCGGCCGCGGGCGCTGCCATCCTCGACCTGCTCTTGGAACTGCACGCAGAGGGGTCGACCATCGTGGTCATCACCCACGACCGCGAGGTGGCCGCCGCCCTGCCCCGCCGCATCGAGCTGCGCGACGGCACAGTAGTGCGGGACGTGGCGTCGTGACCGCCGTCGTGTTGCCCAGCCGCCTGCACCCCCGTGACCTCGTGCAGGTCGGCAGCGCCGGGCTGCGGACCCGCCGGCTGCGGTCGGTGCTGTCGGCCGCGGGCATCGCCATCGGCATCGCCGCCATGGTGTCGGTGCTCGGCATCTCCGAGTCGAGCCGGGCCGACCTGTTGTCACAGCTCGACCGGCTGGGCACCAACCTGCTCACGGTGTCGCCGGGCCAGACGATGTTCGGCCAAGACGCCTCGTTGCCGGAGGACGCCCCCGCCATGGTGGGCCGCATCGGGCCGGTGGAGTCGGTGTCGTCCACCGAGTCGCTCGACGCCAAGGTGTACCGGTCCGACCGCATGCCCGCGGCGGAGACCGGCGGCATCGCCGTGCGGGCGGCCTCCCTCGACCTGTTGGGCACCCTGGAGACCGGGGTGGCGCGCGGCGTGTGGCTCAACGCCGCCACCGAGCGATACCCGGCCGTTGTGCTCGGCGCCGTGGCGGCCGAACGCCTCGGCATCACCCAAGCCGGGGTGCAGGTGTGGCTGGGGGAGCAGTGGTTCAGCGTGGTCGGCCTCCTGGCGCCCAGCCCGTTGGCCCCCGAGGTCGACCGGTCTGTGCTGGTCGGCCTTCCCGTGGCCAAGGAACGCCTGGGCGCCACCGGCAACCCCACGACCGTCTACGTGCGGGCCGCGCCCGACAAGGTCGACGCCGTGGCCGCCGTGCTGCCCGGCACGGCCAACCCGTCGGCGTCCGACGAGGTGAACGTGAACCGGCCGTCCGACGCCATCGAGGCCCGGGCCGCGGCCAAGAGCGCCTTCACCGCCCTGTTCCTCGGCCTCGGCGCCGTCGCCCTGTTGGTGGGTGGCGTCGGCATCGCCAATGTCATGGTGATCTCGGTGTTGGAACGGCGTTCCGAGATCGGGCTGCGTCGGGCGCTAGGCGCCACCCGCCGCCACGTGGCGGCGCAGTTCCTGGCCGAGTCGCTGCTGCTGTCGCTGCTGGGCGGCACCGCGGGAGTGGCGCTGGGGGCGGTGGTGACCGGCGCCTACGCAGGCGCCCGAGGGTGGACGGTGGTGGTCCCCGTGCTCGGCTTGGCCGGGGGAGTGGTGGCCGCCCTGCTCATCGGCGCCGTGGCCGGCGTCTACCCCGCCACCCGAGCGGCCCGCCTGTCGCCCACCGAGGCGCTCCGCACCGTGTGACGGAACGGTACGGTGCAAAGCGTGAGGGTTCCCGTGCTGCGCGTGGCCGTCGGGATCGCCTCGGTCGTGCTGTTCGCAGCGGGGCTCGTCGTGTTCCGCATCCAGCAGGACCGGGTGGTGACCGACGCCACCGGGTGGATGCGGACGCTCAGCTTCGGCATCGCCGCCGTCTTCGTGGCAGGCAGCGTGTTGTGCCTGGTGGCGGTCGGCCTCGGTCGACACCGCCGGGCGCTGCGGCCGCTCGTGGTCGGCGCGGTGCTGTTGACGTCGGGTGTCGCCGTGCCCACCTACGCCAGCGCCGCCTACCCGCTGGTGGCGGCAGTGTGGGCCTACGCCTACGTCCTGCGCCGCGACCTGCACTCCGTCCCGAGTACATAGGGCGCCGAAAGGGAGCGCGGACGGGGTGTCCACGAAATCGGTGCGGCTTATACTGAAGGTGTCTGTTGCAGTAGCGACAGGAAGTGGAGCCCGGTCCCTCTCCGGACGGAGAGCGGCCGGGTTTTGCGCGTCAGGGGCCCACGTCGCGAAGGGTGAGCACGGCGGCGCAGCGATCCCGCCATTCCTTGCCTGCCCCCGCGGACCAGGCGAAGGCATCGGCGGCCCACAACAGCGGGTCCTCGTGGCCGAGGAGGTGCTCGTAGACGGGATCGACGACGGCGTGGTGGGCCAGGCGAGCCCGCAGCACCTTGCGATCGAGTTCGTCGCGACCGGCGCGGCTTTCGAGCACCAATCGATGTGCACCGAGGGCCACGAGGTCGTCCACCAGCGCACCCAGTAGCGCAGCGCGAGTCGACGGCTCCCGTCGCAGGGGCGCCAGGCGGGAGCGGTAGACCGTCACCGACAAGGGCCGGCGGCACAACGTGTCGAGAACCTGTTTCCTCCGCTCGTCCCGCTCGTGTACGAAGTGCAGGCGGCGCTGACCCGGCAGCAGCATTGCCCGAAGAGCCTGGCGGGCCTCGGTCAGATGCGCGGGCGCGACGACGACTGCGGCCAACAAGTAGGCAGACTGTCGCCGGCTCTCATCTACGAACGCATGCACGGATCGCCGGACGCTATCCGGGGGCGACTTCAGATCGAGTCCGGCACGCCCATTTCGGCAACGTCGGCCGCGCCACGCCAAACGGCGCGCTATGTACTCCAGACCGGTGGCCAACCGGCCGATAATCGCCAGGAGGGCTTCCTCGGGAGGTTGAGATGGCGCTTCTCGGCACGCTGGCCGAGTTCAATGTTGACGACATCCTGCTGCTGCTGGCCGGTACCAAGAAGACCGGTGTGCTGGCGGTGGAGGGTGGCCGTCGCGCCGGCCGTATCTGGGTCGACGGCGGGCACCTGGTGGGCGCCGAGCTGGCTGACCAGCACGACGCCGCCACGGTCGTCTTCGAGCTCCTGCGCCTGGTCGACGGCAAGTTTGCCTTCGAGTCCGGCGCCATGCCCGCCAACCTGGGCGCCCCCCAGGACGTGCAGACGGTCCTCGCCGCGGCCCGCACCAAGCTGGCCGAGTGGCGCGAGATCGAGCGGGTCGTGCCCTCGATGGCCTCCCTCGTGGCCCTCGACCCTGACGCGGGCGACGGCGGTTCGCTGTCGATCAGCGCCGCGGAGTGGAAGACGATCGCCGCCATCGGTGCCGGTGGCACGGTGACCGAGGTCGCCGCCCGCCTCGGCCTCCCCGAGTTCGACGCCTGCCGAGCAGTCAAGGTCGTCGTCGACGCCTGCTTGGCCAAGGTCACTCCGGTGGCCGACGGCGAGCCCAGCCCGGCCGCCGCCCCCAAGGGCTCGGAGTCGGCCGACCTGGTGCGCCAGCTCACCGAGCTTCGTCAGGGCTGACCGCACGCCGACCGGGCCCGTTCCCGGTTGAGGTTCCACGCTGCCCACCCGTCGGCCTCGCCGATTTGGTACGGCCGCGGGCACACCACGTCGCGCCGGCCACCCTCCACCAACGCAGGCACGGCGTCGTCCGACAGCTGCGCGGCGTGGCCGGGGTCGAAGTCGGTGCGAGCCACGTTCCGCCGGGCCACCACCGCTTCGGCGTCGACGACGTTGAGCACGAGGAGCAGCGCCAGCCCCACTGCGGTCGCCGCCCCCAGCAGCCACCGCCGCCCCGCGGCCACGCCGAGCAGCCGAGCGCCCAACAAGACGAACACCGCCCCCACCCACACGGCGAAGACCGTCGAGAACAGCCGCAGCATCGTCAGCCCGAACGCCTCTTCGTAGACGAACAGCCTCCGTACGGCCGAGGCCACGATGACCAGCGTCAGCCCCACCGCCGCGAGCGACAACAGCCGTACCGGCCGAGAGCCGTTGTCGAGCAGCAGCAGGATCACCAGGGTGAGCGCTGCCACCACGAGCAGCTGGAAGAAGCCGCTGCGGGCGTACTCGGCAGAGGTGAGCCCGGCCACCCGAAGCACCCGGCGCCCGCCCTCCGACGCCGCCACCACTTGGGCGACGGCGAACGAGGCGTACAGCGCCACCAGCGCGCCCAACACCACGCACGTCTCCACCTGGCCCAGCCGGGGCACGCGGGCAACCGGCATCGAACCGGACGACGCCGATGCCAGTCGCAAGAGGCCCCCCACCGACCACGCGCCCACGGCCCACAGCACCACGTGGGTGATCAGTGACGACGGGTCGAACGACGTCTCGAAGAACGAGGCGAACACGGCGTCGGCCGAGGCCAGCAGCGCCCCCACGACGAAGACCAACGGCAGGGCCAACAACAGTCCTCGTACCACGGCCGCATGGCGCCCGTCGCTGCGGGGGACGGCGGCGGCCACGAACGGCCCGCCCGCCATGCCGTGCAACAACGCCCGCCCGGCTCGCACCGCGAGGTCGAGGGCTCCCACGTCGAGCAACGAGCCGCCCTTGGCGAACGACGCCGCCACCGCCAGGCACAGCGCCACCACGGCGAGGTCGAGCAGCACCAGCCACGGGCTCTGCCGCAGCGCCAGGAACACACCGAACACGGGCGCCATCATCAAGGCGGCGACGGCGTGGGGGTTGCGGATGCGTCCGCTCCACGCCAGCGCGGCGCTGACCGCCACCACGCACACGGCGCCGCCCAGGCTCGCCACCCCCGAGCGCAGGGCGATGTCGAGCCCGACCGCACCAACGGCAGCGGCCACCACCACCCGGGTGTCGGGCGGCTCGGCGACGAGCAGGGCGTCGGGTTCGTCGGCGAGGGTTGCGGTCACGAACGGCCTCCTGCGGGGAGCACGACGACCATGCGGCAGCCGTGGGGGATGCGTTGTTCGGCCCTGATGGCGCCGCCGTGCAGGTCGACGATCCACCGGGCGATGGCCAGGCCCAACCCGGCACCGCCCCGGCTCGACGACCGGGCGGCGTCGACCCGGTAGAACCGTTCGAAGACCCGGCCCGCCTCCTCGGCGGGGATGCCCGGGCCTTCGTCCTCGACGGCAATCGTCACGCCGTCGGGCGCGGCGTACGCCCGCAGGTCGACCCGTCCGCCGGGCGGGGAGTAGCGCACGGCGTTCTCGACCAGGTTGGCCACCACCTGGTGCACCCGCTCGGGGTCGCCGTCGGCTTTGAGCGCCTCGTCCACCGCCACCCGCACTTCTACCTCCGGCGCGTGCAGCCGCGACAGCATGGCCACGTCCTCCAACACGTCGGCCACTTCGAACCGGCGCCGTTGCAGCGGCACCACGCCCGACTCCAGCCGCGACAGGTCGAGCAGCTGCGTCACCAGCCGACCGAGGCGCTCGACTTGCGACAGCATCGTGCGCAGCGTGTCGGGGTCGGCAGGCTCGACGCCGTCGAGCATGTTCTCGAGCACGGCCTGCAAGGCGCTGATCGGCGTGCGCAACTCGTGCGAGACGTTGGCCACCAGGTCGCGCCGCACCCGGTCGACCTCGGCCAGCTCGGCCGCCATGGCGTTGAAGGCACGAGCTAGTTCACCCACTTCGTCGCGCGACGTCGCCGTGACCCGACGGTCGTAGTCGCCGCGGGCCATCGCCGCGGCTGCGCCCGCCATCTCCCGCAAGGGCGACGTCATGCCCCGGGCCAGGAACTGCACCATGCCGAGGGCGATGGCGGCAGCCACGGGCACCGTCACCATGGGGTGCACCCCGGCTCGGAACCCGGCGAACAATGCCACCACCGTCACCGTCACCGCGGCGACAATGACGGCGCCGAGCTTGACCTTGATCGACCACAGGGGGTCGAGTGGCCTCATGCGGGCTCCACCGCATAGCCGACCCCGTGCACCGTGCGCACGACCTCGGCGCCCAGCTTCCGCCGCAGGGCCTGCACGTGCGAGTCGACCGTGCGCCCCGGCGCTTCCTTGTAGCCCCACACCTCGGCCAAGAGCCGCTCGCGGGTGAACACCGTGCCCGGCCGCGCCGCCAGGCAGTGCAACAGGTCGAACTCGGTCGGCGTGAGGTGCACGTCGTCGGAGCCGCGCCGCACCCGTCGGGCGGGCACGTCGATCTCCACGTCGCCCACCCGCACCACTTCGGGCTCGACCGCCGCGGCCCGCTCCGCCCGTCGCAGCACGGCGTGCACGCGTGCCACCAGCTCTCGGGGCGAGAACGGCTTGGTCACGTAGTCGTCGGCACCGATGCCGAGCCCGGCCAACACGTCGGTCTCGGTGTCACGCGCCGTCAGCATCAACACCGGCGTGTGCCGCTCGGCCTGGATGCGCCGGCACACCTCGAAGCCGTCGAAGCCCGGCAGCATCAGGTCGAGCACCACCAAGTCGGGCTGCAGCCGTTCGCACAGCGCCACGCCGGACGGACCGTCGTCGGCCACCTCCACCCGGAAGCCCTCGCTGCGCAGGCGCGCCGCCACGGCGTCGGCAATGGAGCGTTCGTCTTCCACGACCACGATCGTGCGGGGGGCCACGCATCTCAGGATAAGGAGGCGCGTGCCAGTGAGTCCCCGGGGAGTTGCGGAGATCCTGCGGAGATCAGCGGCGACGGCGACGGAACGGCGGGTGCTGCCATGGCGTGGCCCGGTCCGACGACCACGGGGCGGGCGGCGCCATGGTGTAGCCGGCCAGCCCCAGCAGCACGGCGTCGTAGTTGACCCGCCAGCCCGCGAAGTCGCGCCAGGCCTGGTCGCGCTCGCGCAGCTTCACCCCGGCTGCGGCCATCCGGTCGTAGGCCCCGTCGAACTCGACACGCGTAACCGAGATGGTGTCGTCGGGCCTCGGGTCGGGGTCGAACTCCAAGCCGAAGTAGGTAGCCAGCCGCCGCAAGGAGACGTAGCCGGAGCGGATCAGCAGTTGGGCCTCAGGGTCGCGTTCGCCGTCGACCGTCGACACCACCAACGACGCAGCGTCGAGCACGGCGCCCGCCGCCGTCACCCATGACTGGTCGGGCTGGGGCGAACGGAAGAACGCCAGTGCGGGGATCGACGTGTGGCTCTCCTCAACCTCGGCGAACCACTGCTGCCAGTTCTTCCACACTTCGTCGTAGCCGCCGGGCCACCCGATCTGCTGGTAGCGCACGATGAGGTTGGGCCCCGACGGCGGCAAGCCCGCCCTCGTCTCCAACAGGGCCACGGCAGCCTCGCGCCGGGCGAACGTGCTGTAGATGCTGGGCAGATAGGTGATCAGCAGCGCCAGCAAGCCGATGCCCATGCCTGCTTGGGTGAACGACAGCGCCACCCGGGGCAGGTCGCCGGGCCGCTCGAAGCCGAGGGTCAGCAACGACGACCCGCTCAGGCGGAAGGCGTTTCGCATGGAGCCGTCGTCGAGCGCCCAGTACATGAGCGTGTAGCCGCCCAGCACGAGCGACAGCCACACCACGGGCAGCGCCATGAGGCTGAGCGGTGCATACATCGCCATCACCCGGTCTGTGCGTTCGTAGTCGGGCGCCCGGCCGCTCAAGGCCCGGAACACGTAGCGCAGGCCCACGAACACCCACCGGGCGATGAATGTCGGCAGCCCCCGCGGGACCACCATCGTGCGGATGGCGGACCCCAACGT
Source organism: Acidimicrobiales bacterium (assembly GCA_035536915.1). Lineage (NCBI taxonomy): Bacteria > Bacillati > Actinomycetota > Acidimicrobiia > Acidimicrobiales > Acidimicrobiales bacterium. The sequence continues at coordinate 35,589 of DATLNE010000009.1, read as the reverse complement.
CCCCACGACGACAGCGAGACCTACGGCGAAACTGAGGAGACGGAGAGCGACCATCGGCCGGCGACCCTAGCGAGGACTAACGTCGTTGTTGCCGATGCAGTTGGGGAGGGCACTGTGCACGGTACGGAGGAGCGAACGCGGTTCAGCTCGCACCCCACCAGTGCCGCCGCGGCCCGCCGCTTCGTCCGCGACGTCCTCGTCAGCTGGCCCGTCGAACCGGCCGACACCGATGCCGTGCTGTTGTGCACCGACGAGCTCGTCACCAACGCCATCCTCCATGTCGCCTCCGAGATCGACGTGGTGGTGCGCTGGGACGACGGCGTGGTGCGCGTCGAGGTGCACGACCGAAGCTCCCGTCCTCCGCTGCGCCAGGTGCACCCGGTCGACGCCGAAGCGGGGCGGGGGCTGCAACTGGTGGAGGCGATGGCCGAGCGGTGGGGCGTGGCCGCCGTCGACGGTGGCAAGGCCGTCTGGTTCGAAGTGGGCGCCGCCTGACCCGTAATCTCAGCCCTATGACGACGGTTGCAGTTGAGAACGACGAACAACTGGTGCGCAACGCCGTGGAGGCGTTGCTGGCCGAGCACGACCCCCGCTCGATGCGGGGCCGCGAGTTCCTCGGCTACCAGTTCGATGCCGGCTTGGCATGGGTGCACTTCCCGGTGGGCTTCGGCGGCCTCGGCGTCAGCCCCAAGCTCCAGCGGGTCGTCAACGACGCCGTGTTCGCCGCGGGCGCGCCGAACCCCGTCTACCGCAACATCATCGGCTACGGCATGGGCGCGCCGACCGTCGTCACCCACGGCTCCGACGAGCAGAAGCGGCGCTACCTGCGGCCGCTGTTCACCGGCGAAGAGGTGTGGTGCCAGCTGTTCAGCGAGCCCGGTGCGGGCTCCGACGTGGCTGCCCTGTCGACCCGGGCCGTGCGTGACGGCGATGAGTGGATCGTCAACGGCCAGAAGGTGTGGACCACCCTGGCGCATGTGGCGCGGTGGGGGATGCTCGTCTCCCGCACCGACCCCGAGCAGCCCAAGCACAAGGGCATGACCTACTTCGTCGTCGACATGCACGCCCCGGGCGTGGAGGTGAAGCCGCTGCGCCAGATCACCGGCGAGGCCGAGTTCAACGAGGTGTTCTTCACCGACGTGCGCATCCCCGACGCCGAGCGCCTCGGCGACGTGGGGGAGGGCTGGCGGGTGGCGCTGACCACCCTCATGAACGAGCGGGTGTCGATCGGCGGCGGCGCGGCACCCCGAGGTGGCGGCCCCATCGGCGACGCCCTGCGGGTGTGGGAGGAGAAGGGGCACAACGACCCGGTGCTGCGTGACGAGCTCATGCGGCTGTGGATCGAGGCCGAGGTCAACCGGCTCACGAACATCCGGGCGGGCCAGAACCGCCAGAAGGGCACGCCGGGGCCGGAGGGCTCGACCGGCAAGCTGTCGTTCGCCGAGACCAACAAGCGCATCTACGAGTTCGTCGTGAACCTGCTGGGCGCCGAGGGCTTGCTCTACGGCAGCTACGAGATGGTGCGGCCCGACACGGCGATGGAGTCCGACTCGCTGCAGAAGGCGTTCCTGCGGTCGCGGGCCAACTCCATCGAGGGAGGCACCTCGGAGATCATGCGCAACATCCTGGGCGAGCGGGTGCTGGGCCTGCCCGGCGACGTGCGCACCGACAAGGAACTGCCCTGGGCGCAGGTACCTCGGTAGGCGTTGAGGGGGAGAATTCCCTTTATTTACAAGGGATTTTCCCTTGCGGCGGCAATCGAACGTGTGTACGATGAGCGCGTGATCGCCGCGCTACGCGAGGCCGTCGAAGCACCGGACGTTCCGCTCGACGGCGTCGCCTTGGCCGAGGTGCTGAAGCTGGTCGACCTGCTCAACGCCAAGGTGACGCGGGTGATCGGCGAGTTCGACGCCGAGGGTCTGTGGGAGCTTGACGGAGCGACGTCGATGACGGCCTGGCTTCGACACCACGCAGGCATGACGTCGAGCAGCGCGAAGAGCATTGCCTCCACGGCAAAGAAACTCCGTTCGCTGCCGATGACCGCGGGAGCGTGGCTCGAAGGCACGCTGTCGGGCGGCCAGGTGCAGGCGATCGTGCGCAACGCCACGCCGGAGTTCGCAGAGCACGAAAGTGCAGTGGTGCCGGCGTTGATGGATCTGTCGGTGGCCGACACCGCGTTGGCCATGCAGCAGTGGAAAGCAATGCTCGACATCGAGCCGAAGCTCGAGAGGGGCGTCCACCTGTCACAGACGTTGGACGGCCAATGGGAACTGATGGGATCACTCGACGCGCTGGGCGGCGAAACGGTGGCCACCGCATTGCGGTTGGCGGTGGTCGACGACCCCGACGTGCTGCCGTCGCAGCGCAGGGCCGATGCACTGGTCGACGTCTGCAGGTTCTTCCTCGACCACCAGAGCGGTCGGCGCGGTGGCAGGCACCGCCCCCACCTCAACGTCGTGGTCGACTACGAAGCCCTGCGTGCCGGCAAGGCCGGGAGCTTCGTCGGTGGTGGCGTGCTCGACGGTGCGTCGGTGCAGGCGCTGGCGTGCGACGCCGCCGTCCACCGAGTGGTGACCGACGGTCGCTCCACCATCCTCGACTACGGCACGTCGACCCGCACCATCCCGGCCCCGCTGTGGTCGGCGCTGGTGCTGCGGGATCGGCACTGCCGGTTCGAAGGCTGCGACCGCCCGTCGCAGTGGTGCGATGCCCACCATGTGGTGCCCTGGCATGACGGCGGCACGACGAGCTTGGACAACCTGGTGCTCAAGTGCAGCAGGCACCACCACCTGGGCCACCAACCGGGCTGGTCCGAGAAGCTCGAACCGGATGGCACCTTGGTGGTCACCCACCCAAGGGGCCGCACCAGAAGCACCCGACCACCGGGCTCGCTCAGCCTCGCCGCCTGAAGCTCGCCGAAAGGCCGGAACGGCGTGGGTGGCTACGCGGCGCGTTGCTGGCGGTGGTCGACGGGCTCGGTGCAGTCGAGGCAGGAGTCGTCGAGTTCGGCGCAGGTGGCTCGCCAGTCGTGGCGGGCGGGGGAGAGGTCGGTGCAGTCGACCTCGACGCACTCGACGATGCCGTCGTCGTGGGTGATGAGCCAGCCGCCGCAACCGTCCATGAAGCCGAGAATAACAACGGTGTCATTCTGGGCCGCGGATGGCCCGGAGGTGGGCGGCGAGCGCTGTGCGCGACGCCGAGGCATTGAGGCCGCTGGTCGACGGCATGACATAGGCAGGCACCCCGCCGAAGTCCTGCGGCTGCCACCCGGCCACCGCCGACCGGTTGAGCGCCGCCCGCCACCCTTCCAGCCCCACGAAGCACACCACTCGGGGCCGCAACCATTGCACCAGCCGCTCCACCCGGGCCGCGCCCTCCCGGTACTCGTCGCGCGACAGTTCCCGCGAGGCGACGGTGGCCCGCTTCACCATGTCGGTCATGCCCACGCCGTCGACCGTCAGTGCGTGCAGCGTGTCGAACGGCTTCGACACCAACCCCGCCTCCACGGCGGCGCCCCAGAACCGGTTGGACCGCCGGGCAAAGCCGACGCCCCGGTCGGCCGAGTACTCGCTGGGGTTGAGCCCGCAGATCAGCACCCGCATGCCCGGCCCCACCGTGTCGGGCAGCGTGCGCAGCCGCGTGGCTCGCACCCGCACCCAGCCGTCGCCCGTCACCGTCGCCTCCACCGAAAACCCGGCGCCCACCACGACGTCGACCAGGCGGTCGACGGGCCACCCGGCGAACTTGCGGCCGGGCACGTCGTCGTCGGCCAGCACGTCCCAGTCGAAGTCGCCTGCCAGCACCTGCAGGTCGAGCGGCGCGCCCACCCGCAACGCCAGGTGCAGTCGGGCCAACGCCAACGGCAGGCGCGGCCGCGGCACGTGGAGGTAGGCCATGTTGGCCCACGCCCCGGCCAGGCTGCGGTCGCGGAACGGCAGGGCTTCGAGGTCGGCTTGCACGAGCATGGCGCCGGGCACCGCCTCCCCGGCCAGTCGCAGCATGGTGGCCGAGGCGTCGAACCCCACCACCGGCGCACCCAACTCGCCGAGGTACCGACCCGCCCCGCACCCGACATCGGCCCGAAGGCCCACCACGGAAGCGCCGAACGCCCGCGCATCGTCGGCTCGCACCGCGGTGCGCAACGCCGCCCACTGCGGCCCGCGCTCGTCGTACACGGCCACCACGTCGCGCTCCACGTCGGTAGCCTCGCACCCGATGAAAGTCCGCGTCGGCTACGGCCTCGGCACCCAACCGATCGCCTCGCCCGAGACGCGGTTCCCGGCCCTCGTGGCTGCCCTCGAACGTGAAGGCTTCGACTCGTTGTGGCTGTCAGAGCGCATCACAAGCGACGCCCTCGACCCCGTCGTCGCCTGCACCTGGGCGGCGGCGCGCACGGCCAAGCTCAAGCTGGGCTTCAGCGTGCTGGTCCTGCCCGGGCGCAACGTCGCCGTGTTGGCCAAAGAACTGGCCAGCCTCGACGTGCTCTCGCAGGGCCGCCTGCTGCCTGCCTTCGGCCTCGGCATCGCGGATGAGCGCGAGCAGCGGGCCTTCGGCGTGGCCCGGGGCGAACGTGCCGCGCTCTTCGACAAAGCGCTGACCACGCTCCGGCGACTGTGGGCCGGAGAAGAGGTCGACGGCGTGACCGTCCGCCCGCAACCGGGACCGCTCGACGTGTGGCTCGGCGGCCGCGCCCCCAGCGAGCTCCGCCGCGTCGGCCGCCTGGCCGACGGCTGGCTGCCCAGCTTCACCACGCCCCCTGACGCCGCCGCCGGACGGGCCGTCATCGAGCAGGCGGCGGCCGAGGCAGGCCGGGCCGTCGACCCCGAGCACTGGGGCGTGCTCGTCCCCTACGCCCGCCACGACCTCCCGGATACCGTCGTAGAGGCGCTGCGCCGCCGCCGCCCCGACGCCGACCCGGCCGACGTGATTCCGGCGGGCCTGCCGGCGCTGCGTGCGCTGCTGGAGCGCTTCGTCGAGGTGGGCTTCTCCAAGTTCGTCGTCGTGCCCGTGGCCGAGCCCGACTCGTGGGACGACGAGATCGGCGAGGCCGCCGCCGAACTGCTGCCGCTTCAGGCCTGAGGGGCCAACGCGCCGGCGGCCAGCCGGTACGCCGTGTCCCAGCCGGTCGCGGGGATGTCGAGCTGCGCCAGTCGCACCCGGGCCTCGTCGAGCGCTTCGCAGGCGTCGGCCGCGCCCAACGCCTCCAGCGCCCGCGCCCGGGCCAGGCGCACGCCCGCTTGGTGGATGCGGTCGCCGGTGGCGTCGACGACGGCTTCGGCTTGGTCGAAGGCAGCACGGGCGCCGGGCTCGTCGCCCAGTTGCACGAGCGCACAGGCGGTTGCGACCAAGGACAACACGTTGTCGAGGTACGTGTGCACCTCGATCGACAGCGTTGTCTCCGCCGCCTCGAGGGCCTCTGTGGGCCGGCGGGCGGCGGCCAAGACCAGCGCCACGAGGGCCAGCGCTGCGGCCTTGGACCCGGGCGCCGGTGCGGCGTCGACTGCTTTCCGGGCGCTGTCGAGCGCGCCCTCGACGTCGCCCGACTGCAAGAGGGCGAGCCCGTGCAGGGCGTTGCCTTCGCTGGTCGCCATGTCGGCGGGCGCGGCGTCGGCTGCCTTCCACCCGGCCAACTGGGCCAGCGCCGTCTGGGGGTCGCCCATGTGGTTGGCGACGCCCGCCCGGGCGAACCCGTTGTTGAGGGTGATGTCGTTGACGATGACCGCTTGGTCGGCCTCGTCGAGCACGGCCACGCCTTCACGCACCCGGCCCGCCGCCACCAAGGCCCGGCTCAAGGTGGCGTACGCCAATCCCTGGCCGCGGATGTCGGCGATGCCGGTGAACAACCGCACCGCTTCGCGAGCGGGGTCGATGGCTTCTGTGGTGCGCCCGTCCCACAAGCGGACAGCCCCCAGCAGCACCAGCACCATGCCGTGCGCCCACCGGTCGCCGCGCTCTTCGATGCCGACCATCACCCGCTCGGCGATGGCCTCGGCGGCGCGCCGTTCGCCTTGGAAGTACTTCACAAAGCCCAGCAGCCCGTGCGCCCAGGCCAAGCCGCCCCAGTCGCGCGCTTCGGTGAAGGTGGCCGCCGACTTCTCCAGCCGGGCTTCGGCCTCGGTCAAGCGACCCTCTTCGAAGCTGATCCACGCCAGGTTCCACAGCGCCCACGCCTCGTCGCGACTGGCGCCCAACGAGCGGAACACTTCGAGCGCTTGGCGGATCGACGCTTCCGCTTCTTCGGCTTGCCCCGCGAACAGGCTCGTCATGCCTCGCATGCTCAGCGCCTCGGCCTCGCCTCGGGCGTCGCCCAAGGCCCGCCACCCGGCGATGGCCTCGTCGAGAGCGGCCGCCGACCCCGCCAGGTCGCCTTCGGTCTGCAGGATCTGCCCCTGCACGGTCAACGCCCTGGCTCGCGAGAGCTGGTGGACGCCGCCTTCGATCTGGGCGAACACCTCGGCCAGGTCGGCACGGGCACCCCCCAGGTCGTGCAGGTGGGTGCGCGCCCGCGCCCGCTCCAGCAGGACGCGTCGCATAGGACGGCCAGGGCCAGGCGGCAGCAGGCGGAGCGCCCGGTCGAGCAGGGGGATCGACACCGCGTGCATGTCGCGCTGCTTGGCCCGCACCGCGGCCCGTTCGATTGCTTGGAGGGCGGTGTCGCAGACGTCGCGGGGGAGCCCGTCGACCCCGCCCAGCTCCTTGTCGAGCTCGGCCGCTTCGCCGTAGTGGTGGGCCAACTGCTCCAGGTACTCGTCCTCGCGGCCGGTGGCCCGGGCGTTGGCCGACAGCCATTCGGCCAGCGCGGCGTGGCGCCGGGCCCGCTCGGCCTTGGTCAACGTCTCGTAGGCGACCTCGCGCACGAGCTCGGACCGGAACTCGAACTCGCCGTCGAGGAGAGCAAGCAGGTCCTTGGCCGACAGGTCGCGCAGCATGCTCTGAAAGTCGACGCCCCGCGTCTCGGCCAGCATGGCCAGCGCGGCAACCGGCCCCGTGCGGCCGAACACGGCGGCGTCTTCGAGCACGCTGCGTTCGTCGGCCGGGAGGGCGTCGAGGCGAGCGGCCACCAGTCCTCGCAAGGTGGCGGGCAACTCGGAGGTGGTCACGGTGCTGTCGCTCAGCCACGCATCGCCCCGCAACACCCCCGCTTCGCTGAGCAGCGCCACCAGTTCCTCCAAGAAGAACGGGTTGCCGCCGCTGCGCTCCAACAGGGCGTCGCGCAACTCGCGGGGCGGCTCTTCGCCCAGCAGCGCGGTGAGCAGGTCGCGGCCCGCCTGTTCGTCGAGCGGGTCGAGGTGGAGGGCGATGAGGTTGTGGCGGCTGGGCTTGGGCGCCCACCGGTCCTCCAGTTCGAGGCGGGCGGTGGCCACCAGCACTACCGGCAAGTGGCGCAGCCGGTCGAGCAGTTGGTCGACCAGGTCGAGCACCAGCTTGTCGGCCCAGTGCAGCTCGGAGAGCACCAACATGATCGGCTGCTGGGCAGCCATGGCTTCGAGCAGCGCCAACAGCGAACGGCGGGCGTCTTCGGCGGCGCGGGTGGGGTCGACGTTGGGCAGTGCGTCCTCGTCGCCCATCAGGTAGAGCAGCCCGTCGGCCAGGCGGGAGGCCTCCTCGCTTGTGGGGTCGAGGCCCGTGGCCCGTTCCACGGCGAGGCGGCTCTTGTCAGCGGACACGTCGGCCGGGTCGGTGGGCTCGATGCCGCAGGCCTGGCGCACCGCTTCGGCCACCGGCCACCACACGTTGGCTTCGCCGTAGGGGACGCAGCGGCCTTCGAGCACCAAGGCGCCGTTCTCGGCGCGGGCGACGTGCGCCATCTCCTCGGCCAGGCGGCTCTTGCCGATGCCCGCCTCGCCGATGAGCAGCACCAGGTGGGCCCGCCTGCGGCCCACGGCGGCGGCCAGCGTGTGGCGCAGGACGCCGAGCTCCTCGCTGCGACCGACCAACGGGGTCGGCGTGCGCCGCGGGCGGTAACCGGGCGGCGCCAACGCAGCCAAGGCCCGCCACGCGGTGATCGACTCCTCGCGGCCGCGGGCCTGCACCTCGCCGAGGCACTCGTACTCCACCACCTCGCGGGTGGCAGCCCGGGTGGCGGGGCCGACGACGACCTGGCCGGGCACGGCGAGCGTCTGCAGTCGGCTGGCCACGTTCACCACGTCGCCCATGGCCGTGTAGTCGCCGCCTGCCCGCAGGGCGCCGACCAGCACCTCGCCGGTGTTCACGCCGATGCGCAACTGCACCTTGGAGTCGAGCTCGCCGGTCACTGTGGCCAGCGTGCGCTGCATCTGCAGGGCAGCGCGCACGGCGCGCTCGGCGTCGTCCTCGTGGGCCACCGGCGCCCCGAACAGGGCCACGATGGCGTCGCCCACGATCTTGTCGACCCGCCCGCCGAAGGCGTTGATGTCGCCCACCAGCCGCTCGAAGCAGCGGTCGACGAGGTTCTTCACCTGCTCGGGGTCACGGCCTTCGCTGAACGACGTGAAGCCCACCAAGTCGGCGAACAAGACGGTGACGATGCGCCGCTCGTCGGCCCGGGCGTGGAGCAGGTGCCCGCACGACGGACAGAAGCGCGCGCCGTCCGGTACTTGGGTCGCGCACGCCGGGCACTTCATCGTTCGTCAGCGTAGAGGCGCCTCGCTGCCGAGCCCAAGACGCCGTGCTCTTGGTCACACCTCGCTTACGGCGGGGACTTCGAGCCCCCCTTGCCTCCGCTGGTTTGGGAGGCGACCGTCGTGCTGGTGGTCGACGTCGACGTGGAGGTCGTCGTCGTGTTCTTCTTCGTGGTGGTGGTCGTGCTGGGCGGCGCCACGACCGTCGTGCTGGTGGTCGACGACGACGTGGTGCTCGACGACGTCGTCGACGAACTGCTGGTGGTGGTGGGCAGCGTTGGCGGCGGCGGCTCGTTCAGCAGCTTGAGGGAGAGCGACTCCGGCGGCGCTGTGTCGATCTGTTCGACCGGCAGGGCGGCGACGGCGGTGCGCATGTACTGGGCGAAGATGCGGGCCGGGAACGACCCGCCCGACACCCGCTGGCCGTGCACGTCGAGCATGGGCTCCTGCTTGTCGGGGTTGCCCACCCACACGGCCGTCGACAACTGCGGGACGTACCCCACGAACCAGGCGTCGTGGTAGTTCTGCGTGGTGCCCGTCTTGCCCGCCAGCGGGCGGCCGATGCGCGCTGCGGTGGCGGTGCCCCGCTCCACGACCTGCAGCAGCGCTGTGTTGAGCACGCCGACTTCCTTGCGGTCGAAGACCTGCTTGGTCTTGGGCTCGGAGGTGTAGACGACGTCGCCGTGGCGGTTGCGGATGCGGGTGATGGCATAGGGCTCGGCGTAGACGCCCTTGGCCGTGAAGGTGGCGTAGGCGGCTGCCATCTCCAGCGGGGTGGCGCCCTTGCGCAGGCCGCCGAGGGCGATGGCCGGGTCCTCGTTGACATCGGGGATGCCCACCGACTCGGCAGTGCGGGCCACGTTGGGCGGGCCTGCTTCGAGGATGAGCTGGGCGAAGATCACGTTGACCGAGTGCACCATGGCCTCGTCGATGGTCATAGGGCCGCCGCCCTTGCCCTCGGTGTAGTTGTCGACCGGGTACCGCTCGCCTCGGTACTCCAACTCGATGGGCCCGCCCGACTCCAAGGTGGAACGAGGGTCGATGCCGTCGCGCAGGGAGGCCAAGTAGACAAAGGGCTTGAAGGCCGAGCCGGGCTGGCGTCGGCCCTGGCTGGCCACGTCGAACTTGCGCTGGAAGTTGAGGCCGCCGAACAAGGTGGTGATGGCGCCGTCGCCGGGCTTGACGGTGACGACGGCAGTGGCGGGGTCGGTGGGGCCGGCCAAGTTCGACTGCACGGCCTGGGTGGCGGCGTCGAAGGCGACGGGGTCGAGGGTGGTCTCGATGGTGTAGCCGCCGTTGACCAACTGGCTGCCGCGGCCTTCGGGCGATCCGCCCAGCGCCTCGATGCCTGCCGCCTCGCGTTTCACGTACTCCACGAAGTGCGGGGCGCGGGCCACGGCGTCGACGGTGGGCCGCTCGGGCATCACGGCCAGCGGGGTGGCGAGGGCCTGCTCCAGGCCGGCGTCGTCGAGCCAGCCGTGCTCCTCCATGGCCTTGAGCACTGTGTCGCGCCGAGCCGCCACCTCTTGGGGGCTGTCGTGGGGGTCGAGCCCCTCGGGCGACTTGATCTTGCCTGCCAAGGTGGCGGCCTGCGCGGGCGTCAGCTGCTCGGGCGGCACCCCGAAGAACGTGTCGGCCGCAGCGGCGATGCCGTAGGCGCCGTCGCCGAAGTACACCTGGTTGAGGTAGCGCTCGAGCAGCTCGTCCTTGGAGTACTTCTTCTCGAGGCGCACGGCGTACTGCACCTCACGCAGCTTGCGGAAGCCGGTTCGCTCCGAGTTCGTGTAGTTGATCTTGGCCAGCTGCTGGGTGATCGTGCTGCCGCCCTGCGTGCGTCCTTGGGCGGTACGGATGGCGGCGCGCACCACGGCGCCCGGGTCGACGCCGCCGTGTTCGTAGAAGTCGGCGTCCTCGGCGGCCAACACGGCCTGGGGCACGTGGTCGGGCAGGGCGTCGAGCTTGACCGGCTCCCGGCGCTGGGTGCCGTTGAGCTCGGCCAGCACGCTGCCGTCGGCGGCCAGCACCTTGGTGCCCTGGGGCAGGTCGTCGAAGTTGCCGATGCTCGGTGCCCACGGCGAGGCCACGGCGAGGATGACCTTGCTCACGACCATGGCCGCCGCGTTGCGCAGCGGCGGCACCACGGCGACGAGCACGAACACGGCGAGGACGGCCAGCAGCACCCGAAGCTTCGTCACATGAAGGTCGGGTAGGCGCGGGAATCGTCGCCCTGCCCCGCCGATCGCAATGTTTTCACTCACCGCGCGCAGTTGTGCCCGGAGTGGGCGCTGCCAAACGTTCAGGTCAGCGGCGGGCCCGTCCGATGACGAACGCCAGGAGTGCTGCAACGGCGAACGAGCTCAACGACGCACTGGCCCACGTCGGCGCCGTGAAGCCCAGCCCGCTCCACCACCGCTGCCACCACCCCACGATGCCGGGGTTCACCAACTGGTAGACGACGAAGCCGGCGATCCACGGCACGGCCATCTCCCAGCGGGGGCGGGCGCTTTCGGAGACGTCCCACCGGCCCCGCCGCAGGATGTAGTAGTCGACGGCGAAGGTGGCGAACAGCGGCACGAACACGGAGCCGATCAAGAGGAGGAAGCCCTCGTAGGCCATCATGTCGAACGTCATGGCCAACGCGGTGGCGACGACGCCCACGCCGACCGTGACCACCCGCCGGTCGATGCGGGGCTGCACGTTCTGCACCGACACGGTGGTCGAGTAGATGTTGGCGAACACCTCGTCGAGCTCGTCGAGCACGAGGATGAGCAGCGCCAGCCCGCCGACGGGCAGCGCCAGCACCGACGCGATGACGTCGACCTGCTCGCCGGGCGCCGCTTCCAGGGCGAAGCTGGCGTAGGCGAGCACGCCGAGGCTGAAGAAGGCCAGCGTCGCCGCTCCGTAGCCGAGGAACGCCCCGCCGAAGGCGGCCTTGGCGGTGCGGGAGTGGCGGGTGTAGTCGGCGGCCAAGGGGATCCACGAGATGGGCAGGGCGATGACGATGTCGGTGCCTTTCCAGAAGGCCTGCCACGAGCCTTGGCCGAACGGGGGCAGCGGACGGCCGAGCACCCGCACGAACAAGTAGGCGGTCGACAGCAGCACCGCCCACACCGCCACCTTCTTGATGTAGCCGCGCACCACGCCGAGCGGCCGCAGGGCCATGAGGGTGGCGACGGCGCCCGCGGCCACCACGAAGGCGGGGCGGAAGCGGTCGTCGGTCAGGCGGGTGGCCGACTCGGCGATGATCCAGACCTCGAAGGTGGCCCAGCCCACGTTCTGGGCCACGTTGAACGCAGTGGGCACCCACGACCCGCGCCAACCGAACATGCCGCGCAGCAGGACCATGGCCGGCGCGCCCGTTTCGGCGCCGGGCACCGCGCCCAGGCCGAGCAACAGGTTGCCGATCACTGCGCCCACGCCCACGGCGACGAGGGCGGCGGCGAGCGACAGCGGCGGCAGTGTGGGGTCGGGCGCCAGCACGAAGGTGGCGCTCAACAACAAGAGGATGGAGATGCCGAGGTTGCCCCACAGCGCCACCTGGTCGACCAGGCCGAGCAGCCGAGGCGGGGCCTCCTGCAGGGTCAGGGGGACTTCCGCGTCGTTCCGCGGGACGGTCGGTGCACTCATGTCTGTGGCTCCCTTCGCCGGCATTACCCGGAGCAGGTTCGGCGGGTCGGGTGCGTTGCACCCCTCTCAGCCCTGACGGGCTCCCCGGTTGACGAGTTGGGACGGTAGCAGCGAGTCGGTGGCGCGAGGAGCTACAAGCGCAATCGCGGCGCGCCGTCGACCACGTCCAACGTCGCCGGAAGGCCGAGCAGGTCGGTCGCGTCGCGTCGTCCGCGTGGTCCGGAGAGGCGAACGACGTTGCCTTTCTCGACGCCGCTGACGACGGTGACTTCGACGTGCACGACGCCGTCGTCGTCTTCGTTCGCGTCGATCACGACCACGTCGTAGGTTCCGTCTTCGAGAAGGCTCATGCCGAAAACCCCTTTGCCCACAAGGACTTTTCCGAGGGGCCGTTTCGAAAACCCTTGTGCCACAAGGGGAAATGCTTGACCTTGCGCGCCCATTCCTCTTTCATTTGCAAGGTACTTCCCCTGAGCCATGGAGGTGGCGGTGAACAAATCCGAACTCGTCGAGCACGTGAGAGACGCAGCCGGTCTCGATCGTCGTACTGCGGAGGCCGCGGTCAACGCGTTCGTCTCTGGAGTGATGAGCGACGTGAAGGCAGGCAACAAGGTGTCGATCTCCGGGTTCGGGATCTTCAACCCGACCTCGCGAGCTGCTCGCACGGGCCGCAACCCCCAGACCGGGGCGCCCGTGAAGATCGCCGCCTCCAAGGGCGTCCGCTTCGCGCCGTCCGCCGCGTTCAAGAGCGAACTGAACACGGGTGCCAAGAAGGCCGCTGCCAAGAAGGCAGCACCGGCCAAGAAAGCCGCACCGGCCAAGAAAGCCGCACCGGCGAAGAAGGCAGCACCGGCCAAGAAGGCCGCCGCAGCAGGTAGTGCAAAGAAGGCCCCGGCCAAGAAGGCCGCAAAGTCCACCAAGAAGCGTTAGCGAAAGGCGGGCACTTCCCTAATGAGCCCTGCAACCCCTGCGAAGAAGACCACGGCGGCGGCCAAGAAGACCGCCACGAAGAGCGCCACCAAGAAGGCGAGCCCGGCCAAGAAGGCCGCGCCTGCGAAGAAGGCTCCGGCCAAGAAGGCGCCCGCCAAGAAGGCAACGCCTGCGAAGAAGGCGCCGGCCAAGAAGGCCACCCCGGCCAAGAAGGCTCCGGCCAAGAAGGCCACCCCGGCCAAGAAGGCTCCGGCCAAGAAGGCGACGCCTGCGAAGAAGGCGCCCGCCAAGAAGGCCACCCCGGCCAAGAAGGCACCGGCCAAGAAGGCCACTGCCGCCAAGAAGGCTCCGGCCAAGAAGGCAACGCCTGCGAAGAAGGCGCCCGCCAAGAAGGCCACTGCTGCCAAGAAGGCTCCGGCCAAGAAGGCAGCAAAGCGCTAGCTCGATCGAAGGAGGGGCCCCTTCGGGGGCCCTTTCTTCGCGTTCAGAGGTCGGTGATGCGCTTGAAGGCCTCGCCTCGCGCCAGGCCCGCGAGCTCGCCGTGCTCGGCCGCCCGTTCTTCCATGCGCCGTCGGAAGGGCTCGGCGTGGTCGGGGTCGTCGATGTGCATGGTGGTGACGAGCTGGCTGCGGTGCTCGAGCAACGCCGCCACCTTGGCGTCGAACGACGTGCTGATGTCCTCTACGTGGTCGGGCTCGTCGGCTTCCCACAGCAACAGGGTTGTGGGCCGGTGCGGCGCCTGCTCCTGCTCGGGGAAGAAGTGGGGGTCGCGTGCGGCCACGATGCCGTCGCAGGCCAGGAAGCCCGCGTTGCGATGGTCGGGGTGGAGGCGGTAGCGCTTCCATGGGTCGTGGCCCAGCACCACGTCGGGCCGCAGCTTGCGGATCCAGTACGCCACTTCCCATCGCTGGCGCAGGCCGCATTCGAGTTCGCCGTCGGGCCACCCCAGGAAGACGACTTCGCCCTTGCCGCCCAGCGCACGCGAGGCGGCGCGTTGTTCTTCTTGGCGCACGGCCACCAAGCGGGCGGTGTCCTCGGCCGGGTCCCACGAGCCCTTGCTGCCGTCGGTGCACACCAGGTGGAAGATCTCGCAGCCTTGGCTCGCCCACTTGGCCAAGGTGCCGCCCGCACCGAACTCCACGTCGTCGGGGTGGGCGGCGATGGCGAGGGCGCGTTCGGGCGTCTTCACGAGGCTCTCCGGGAGTAGTCGAGGTCGGCGGGCACGTCGACGTCCCACGTGAGCGGCGCCCGCCGGGAGATGCGCAAGGCCAGGCGCAGCCGGCGGGCTTCGGCGCAGTGGCGGGCGAACGAACCGGCGCCGTAGGCGAAGCGGAAGCCCGCGGCCGTGGGCACGCCGACGACGTTGCTGCCTTTGTCGTGGCGGTCGGGCACGATCGTCACGCCGGCGAAGCGGGCCACCCAGGTGAGGTCGTCGGCCAGCGGCAGGTCGCTGTGGGCCACGGTCACGTGGTCGACGCCGGACGCCGCCAAGTGCTCCACGCCGTGCTGCACGGCGCCGTTAAGGCCGCGTCCCGGCGCCCACACCACCTCGACGCCCTGCGCCCGCGCCCAGTCGGCGACGGCGGGGTCGTCGCACACCACCGCGCAGCGGAGGTCGCCCGCGGCGCGCAGCACGCCTTCGGCCATGACGCGGGCCAGTGCCGCGCGTTCGGGCGCGGGCAACGCCGGGGCCAGGCGGACCTTGGCCCGATCGAAAGCCTTGACCGGCACGAGCACGGCGGCGACGAGGGCCACGACACGAGCCTAACTATGGTGAGCGTTGTGACGAGGCGAGTGGCGGTGATCGGGGCGGGATCGTGGGGGACGGCCGTTGCCGCCATCGCCGCGTCGAAAGTCCCGACCGTGCTGTGGGCTCGTCGTCCCGAACTGGCGGCCGACATCACCGAGCGGCACTGCAACAGCGCCTATCTGCCCGACGTCGAACTGCCCCCGGCGCTGTCGGGCACCTCCTCGCTGGAGGAAGCGGTCGAAGGGGCATCGGTGGTCGTCATGGGCGTGCCTTCGCACGGCTTCCGCGACATCCTGGCCGAAGCGGTCCCGTTCCTGGCCGAGGGATTGCCGGTCATCTCGTTGGCCAAGGGCGTCGAGCAGCAGACGCTCAAGCGCATGACCGAAGTGGTGGCCGAGGTGGCGCCCGGGCGCCCCACGGGCGTGCTCACCGGACCCAACCTGGCCAAGGAGATCGTGGCGGGCCAGCCCGCGGCGTCGGTGGTGGCGACGACCGACGACGCCCTGTCCGACGAGCTCCAAAAGGTGTTCTCCACCGATGCCTTTCGGGTCTACACCAACGCCGACTTGGTGGGCTGCGAGGTGGCAGGGGCGTTGAAGAACGTCATGGCCATCGCCTCGGGCATGGCCGACGGCATGGGATTCGGCGACAACACCCGTGCCGCCTTGATCACCCGAGGCCTGGCCGAGCTCACCCGCCTCGGCGTGGCCCTGGGCGGCGAGCCGCTGACGTTCTCCGGCCTGGCGGGCATGGGCGACCTTGTCGCCACCTGCATCAGCCACCAGAGCCGCAACCGCTACGTGGGGGAAGAACTGGGCAAGGGCCGCACCATCGAAGAGATCACCGCCGAGATGAAGATGGTGGCCGAGGGCGTGAAGACGTCGCGCGCCGTCGTCGACCTGGCGGCCCGGGTCGGCGTGGAGATGCCCATCGCCGAGCAGGTGGTGGCCGTGCTCTACGAAGGCAAGAAGGCGGCGGAGGTCATCCCGTCGCTCATGCGCCGCGAGGCCAAGCCGGAGCTCCACGGAATCAAGCACTAGTGGGGATCAAGACGTGGGCGCTGCGCCGCGCCATGGGCCACTTCCGCATCGACGACGACATCGTGCGCCACCTCTCGACCTTTCAGCGGCTGGGCGAGGCGGTGGAGGTGGAGCTTCCCGGTGAACTGCTGCCCGTCGGTGCCCGCACGTTGTTCCGGGGCGTGCGCACCCGAGCAGCCGCGCAACTCGGCGTCGACTGGGTGTGGCCGCACTGGCTGGAGCGCCAGATCGATCCGCGTTCGCCCGCCTTCGTGCCCCGCGGGCACGTGCCGCTGCTGACCAACCTCACCGGCCGCAACTGGACCATGGTCGGCAACGTGGGTTCGCCCCGCGAGGCCATCGTCGACCCCCGGGGGCTGGTGACGCCGTGGTTCGACGGATGGTCGCTCGACTGGTGGATCGGCGCCGAGGACCGCTGGCACTTCCCCTCGCGTGAGGCGGGCGTGCGCCAGCAGTTGGTCGACAACTCGCCGGTGGTGGAGACGCTGCTGCGGGTGCCCGGGGGCGACGCCGCCCAGCGCGTCTACGCCGTGCCCGGCGTCGAAGAGCTCGTGGTGGTGGAGATCGAGAACCGCTCGCCCGTGCCCTTCGCGGTCGCCTTGGCCGTGCGCCCCTACAACCCCGAGGGCCTCGCCATCGTGGAGCGCATCCGCCTGGTCGACAACGTGGTCACGGTCGACGGCCGTCCCGCCCTGCTGTTCCCCAAGGCGCCCGCCCGCATGGCGGGCTCGACCTTCCACGACGGCGACTCTGCCCACCTCGTGACCGCGGGGGAGGCGAGCTCGTCGTTACCCGACCCGTTGCGTTGCGACGTGGGCTTGGCCCAAGCGGCGTTCCTGTTCCCGCTGCCCCACACCGCGGTCCTGCGTGTCGCCGTGCCGCTGGCCGCATCGCGCCGCACCCGGCGCAAGGGGCTCACCCGGCGCCGGGTGGAACGGCTGCCCTCGATGCCCGCCGCGCTGCCCTCGGGCGCCGACGTGGCCCGTGGCTGGCAGGCCCAGTCCGACCGCGGCATGCGCCTGGAGCTGCCGGCGGGCCGGCTGGCCGACGCCGTGGCCGCCAATCGGCGCTACATCCTGTTGTTCCACGACGGCAACGAGATCGTGCCGGGGCCGTACACGTACCACCGCTTCTGGTTCCGCGATGCGGCCTACATGCTGGCTGCCCTCGACCGCTACGGCTTCGCCGCCGAGTCGGCCGAGGTCATCGCCCACTTCCCCTCGCGCATGCGCTCCGACGGCTTCTTCTTCTCGCAGCGCCAGGAGTGGGACGCCAACGGCGCTGCACTGTTCGCCATGGCCGAGCACTGGCGGCTGCACCGCGACACCTCGGTGATCGACCCGTTGGTGGTGACCGCCGCCGTGCAGTGGATCGAACGCAAGCGCGGGGGCAAGCGCCGGCGCGACGACCCGGCGTTGCGCGGCCTCATGCCTGCGTCGATCTCGGCCGAGCACCTCGGACCCTTCGACTTCTACTACTGGGACTCGTTCTGGTCGTTGCGGGGGCTGCTCGACGGCGCTGAGTTGTTGCGGGCGTGCGGGGAGACCGACGCCGCCGCCCAGGCAGACGAGTGGGCGGCGTCGTTGCGGGCCGCGCTGCATGAGTCGCTCGCCCTCGTGCGCGAGCGCTTGGGCACCGACGCCATGCCCGCCGGGCCGCGGCGCCGCCTCGACCCCGGTGTCATCGGCTCGTTGGTGGCGTGTTCGCCGTTGGGCGTGCTGGCCCCCACCGACCCCGCCGTGGTCGCCACCGCCGAGTTGGTGCGGCAGCAGTTCTCCATCGGCGACGCCTTCTTCCAGGGCATCTCCCACACCGGGCTGGGCACGTACCTCACCTTGCAGTTGGCCGCCGTGGAGCTCGCCGCAGGCGACAGGCGGGCGCTGCAGCGTCTGGCGTGGATGGTGAGCGCGGCCACCGACACCTTTACGTGGCCCGAAGCCATCCACCCGCAGTTGGGCACCGGCTGCATGGGCGACGGCCACCACGGCTGGGCGGCGGCCGACTTCCTGTCGTTCGTGCGCATGCTGCTGGTGCGCGAGCTCGACGGCGACGGCGGCTTGGCTCTGTGCTCGATGCTGCCCGAGGAGTGGGCGGGGCAGGGGATCGAGGTGCACGACGCGCCGACCCACTACGGGCTGCTGTCGTTTGCCGTGCGCTGGCACGGGGAGCGCCCGGCGTTGTTGTGGGAGCTGGTGCCGCACCCCGGCGTGGAGTCGGTGCGCTTGAGCGCTCCCGGCCTCGACCCCGCTTGGTCGACGACCGAGTTCCGGGGCGAGGCCCTGCTCGCCCAGCACGTGGCCGGTTAGCTGCGGCTCTCCCCGGTGCACGTGGGGCCACCGCCGTCGGGGCGGGCGAAGGGGTGCAGCGGCGGCGCCGACTGGGTGTAGCCGGGGCGCGACGAGCCGGAGTACCGCCCGAAGTTCTCCACCGCCCACAGGCGGCCGTTGGGGGCGCAGTAGGCGCCGATGCCCGCGGCGTCGTAGCCGGGCTGCAGGATGTTGTGACGGTGCCCGCTCGACTGCATCCACGTTGTATGGGCGGTGCCGCTGGTCGGGAACGTGCGGAGGTCGAAGCCGCTAGAGCCCGACACGAAGACGTTCTCGCCCATGCCCGCGAAGCCCGGCGTCGACAGGCTCGACCGGTGGAACAGGGTGTTGCGGCGAGCCATCTCCCGGCTCCAGTCGCGGGCCATGGCGGCCAGCCGCTCGTCCCACACCAGCGCGGCGATGCCGCGTGCCCGGCGCTCGTCGTTCACCCGGCGGAAGACGTCGAGCTCGATGTCGATCTCGGCGGGCAGGGCCGCCACCCGGCCCGAGCGCTGCACCACCCAGTACCCGCCCGCCTTGCCGCCGTCGACGATGGCTGTGGCGGCGTCGCCCGACGCCATGTGCCGCCACGCCCCGAAGAAGGCGGCGTCACCGAAGGTGAAGATGCCGCCGTCGCTGCCGACCATGCGATAGCCCCGGCCCGACGACGTGGCCGTCATGGCCACCACCGGCCGGTGCAACGGGGTGCCGCCCATCGACCCCAGGAACGGTGCGTCGCCGAAGGTGAAGATGCCGCCGTCGGAGGCCACCAGCCAGTACCCCCCGCCCCACGGGGTGGCCGCCATGCCGACGACGGGCCGGTTTAGCCGTGTGCCGCCGGTGGAGCCCCAGAAGCGGGCGTCGCCGAAGGTGAAGATGCCGCCGTCGGATGCCACCAGCCAGTAGCCCCGGCCTGAGCGGGTGGCCGCCATGCCCACCACCGGCTGGTTCAGCGGGCGCCCGCCCGTCGACCCCAGGAAGGGTGCGTCGCCGAAGGCGAAGATGCCGCCGTCGGACGCCACCAGCCAGTAGCCCGCGCCTGAGGGGGTGCTCGCAATGCCGACGATCGGCCGGTGGAGTGGTTTGCCCCCCATCGATCCGTGGAACGACGCCCGCCCGAAGGTGAACACCCCGCCGTCGGCCGCCACCAGGCGGTACCCGTCCTTGGCGGGCGTGGCCGCCATGCCCACGATGCGGGGGTCGGTGGCCGCTCGCGACAACGAACCGAAGTGGGGGACGTCGGCACGCGCCGGCGACGTCGGGGCCAGCGAGGCGGCCACGACCGCGCAGGAGACCAGGGTGGTTCGGAGCGTGTGCCCCATCAGATGCGGGCGGTGGCGATGCCGAAGGGGCGCAGTTCGAAGCCGCCGTCGAAACGCTCCACCGGCTGCGCGCGCAGGTCGACCAGCCACCCCGATCGCCGGCCGAACGAGACAGTCGTCGGGCGGTCGCCGGGGTTGAAGACCCGCACCTCCATCCCGCCCTCAACACGCACAACGGCCGACACCTCGGCGCCGGTGACCTCCAGCGCGGAACCGCTGTCGGGCCGGGCGCCGCCGCCCGCGCTGCGGCCGACTTCAAGGGGAAGGAACACGTCGTCGACCATTGCATACGGGTCGACGGGGCGCACACACAGGGCGTAACGAGCCTCCACCGGCCCGATCATCTGCGGGCCTCGCAGCGGCATCGGCGGGCCTGCGGGCAGTGGGCGGTAGGCCATTTCCACCCGCGACAACATGCCGGTGGCCCGCAGCAGCGTGAGCGCCAGGGCGCTGCCTTCGTCGACCAGTTCGTACTCCAGCAGCCCTTCGTGCACCAGCGTGAGGTCGCCCGCCTGCACGAAGCGGCGCGACGGAAAGGTGGGTAGCGGTTCTTCGGTGGGGCCGCCCTCGGCAGTGAGCCCCCGGGTCACGACGGCGAAGGCGCACTCGGCGCGCGACGTGGTGGCGGCCACCGGGAACAACGCCCGCAGGCGGTGGTCGCCCACCGGGTTGTCGAACCATGTGCGCACCCGCATGTAGGGCTCGCCCGCCTGCACCTCCACGTCGGTGGACACGACGACCTCGTGGCCCTGCCACCGGTACGAACGCAGCACCCGCAGGATCCCTCGCATGGGGCCGCGCTCGATGACCGAGCAGTCGACCGACACCGGCGTGTCGACCACGTCGTCGACCTCAGGGGGCGAGTAGTTGTAGGTGTCGCCGTGGTCGAGGCTGTCGACCAACCGGCCGAAGCCGGCGACGCCGTCGACGGCGAAGGTGCCGTCCTCGGCCGCGGCCACCGACACCAACCCGTTCGACAGCGACTGCCCGTCCGCCACGACCGGGGCCACCGCGGAGGGTTCAGCCGCCCACATGGTCCACCCGAAGCCGGGCACGTCCTCCACTCGGGCCAGCACCCGGATCGACGGTGGCTGTTCGATGCGCACTCGCACCGGCGAGTCGGGGTTGGCCCCCGCCCGGGCGTACAGGTCGCGTTTGGTCTCCTCCACCAGGAACTCGGTGCGCAGGCGGGCGTCGGCCTCGATGACGATGTCGAGGCCGTCGTCGGTCTCCTCCACCCGGATGGCGTTGACGTAGGTGTCGGCGTCGAGCTGTTGCGAGCGGATCTGGCCGAGGATGCTGCCCAGGTCGCGTCCGGCCATGCGGTGCTCGGCCAATGTCGCCGTCCGCGACGAGAGCAGTTGGGCGCCTTCCACCGGCCCCGCCCCCGGCAGCAGCAACTCGATGAGGCCGCTGCGCCTGCGGGCCGACGGGTTGACCACCACGACGCCCGCCGAGGCCATGGAGGCGCCCAACGCGTCGAGCGCCCGGGTGGCCAGTCCCTCGGCGACCTGGCGGGCCTCGGCGTAGCGCACGAGCACGGCATCGACCACCTCGTCGGCCGAGCACGCGCACACCGAGTCGTGGGCCGAATTGCGGATCACCTCGCGCCACGCCACGTCGAGCAGTTCGCCCGGCCAGCGGTCGAGGAACAGCGCGCACAAGGGCTCGGCCCGGCGCTCCAAGGCCCGTTCCGCCCGGGCCGCGGCCTGCTTCACGTCGACCCGGTTGGACGCCACGCCCATCAACAGGTTGATGCGGGCACCCGAGCGCATCTCGCCCGTCCACGACGGGAGCCCGTCAACCGGGGCGTCGGCCAGGTACTCGGCCAACGACGTGACCTCCAGGCGGTAGTCGGACTGCAGCTCGTTGGCCTCGGCCACCACTCGCCCCAGCCACGCCTGCGGCAGCTGGTGGTCGGTCCCGTTCATGAACAGCATCCCGTCGAGCAGGAACGACTCGATCTCCGCCTCGTGCGCGGCCACCCGCCGCACCAATGCCTTGGCGTCGTCGGGGATGGCGGCGCCGTTGCCGTAGCCCTTCACCAGGTACTCGGCCCGCACTGTCGAGCCGTCGGGGGCCGACCACCAGAACGCCGTCTTGTCGACGGCGCCCGGCACGCCCCGCCACACCACTGCATGCGACAAGCCCGCCTGCTGCAACAGCTGGGGCATCTGGGCGATGTGGCCGAACATGTCGGGCAGGTAGCCCACCATCGAGGCGCCGCCGAAGGAGGCCGCTCGTACCAGGCCTCGCTGTAGGTTGCGCACGATGGTCTCGCCGGAGACGAGGAACTCGTCCATGAGGATGTACCACGGCCCCATCGACAACCGGCCCGCGGCGGCCAGTCGCCGCAACGCCGCCTCGGCGTCGGGGCGCACCTCCAGGTAGTCGTCGACCACCGCCATCTGCCCGTCGAGCAGGAAGCGGGCGTACGACAGGTCGGCCTCCAGCCGGGGCAGCAGGTCGTCGAGCAGGTCGACGAGGCGCAGCCGGAACGTCTGGTACGGCGCGTACCACTCGCGGTCCCAGTGGGTGTGGGGGACGATCGCTACGCGTCGCACAGGGTGAGCACCTCCGCTCCGCCATCGGTCACGGCGAGCGTGTGCTCGAACTGGGCGGTCCGCCGGCCGTCGCGGGTGACCGCCGTCCAGCCGTCGTCCCACAGCACGTGGCGCCAGTCGCCCATGGTGATCATCGGTTCGATGGTGAACGTCATGCCCGGTTCCATCACTGTGTCGACGGCCGGCTCGAAGTAGTGGGGCACGTGCAGGGCGGTGTGGAACTGCTCGCCGATGCCGTGGCCCACGAAGGCCCGCACCACGCCGTAGCCCAAGCCCTCGGCGTGCTCGGCGATGGCACGGCCGATGTCGGACACCGGCCGCCCCGGCCGCACCGCCGCGATGCCGCGGTCGAGGCACTCCCGGGTCACCTCGACCAGCCGCTGCGACGCGGGGTCGACGGCGCCGACAAGGAAGGTGGCGTTGGTGTCACCGTGCACGCCGTCGAGGTACACGGTCACGTCGAGGTTCACGATGTCGCCGTCCGCCAACGGGCGGTCGTCGGGGATGCCGTGGCAGATGACCTCGTTCACCGACGTGCAGAGCGACTTGGGGTAGCCGTGGTAGTTCAGCGGGCTGGGGTAGGCGCCCGCCTCCACGATGAGCGAGTGCGCCAATTCGTCGAGGGCGTCGGTGGTGACGCCGGGTGCGACGGCCTCGCCCACCGATCGCAGCACCGAGGCGGCCAAGCGCCCGGCCCGCCGCATGCGGTCGAGCACCTCGGGCGACTTCACCAAGGGCTCGTCCCAGGGCAGCGGCTCGCCCGTCGCCGCGTAGGGCGGGCGGGCGATGTGGTCGGGCACCGGGCGCATCGGCGACAGCCGTCCCGGACGCACCGCGGCGGCCTCCTTGTGGCACCGCTTGAACTTCCGCCCGCTCCCGCACCAACAGGGATCGTTGGACTTGAGCACCCGACGATTCTGCCCGTTCTGCCGCCGTACGCTGGACGGCCATGCGGATCGTGTTCGGCACCGACGAGCGCACGCCCGTCACCGACGAGGTGGTCGACGAGCTCCGCGCCCGCGGCCACGAGGTGCAGGTCGTGGCCGACGGCGAGAAGTGGGCCGACGTCGGGCGGGCAGTGGGGGAGGCCGTCGCCTCCGGCCAGGCCGACCGCGGCGTGGTGTGCTGCTGGACGGGCACGGGCGTGTCGATGGCGGCCAACAAGGTCCCCGGTGTGCGGGCCGCCTTGTGCACCGACGCCGAGACGGCCCGAGGTGCCCGTCGCTGGAACGACGCCAACGTGTTGGCCTTGGGGTTGCGGCTCACGTCGCCGCCTGTGGCCCGGGAGCTGCTCGACGCCTTCCTGGCCACCGAGCCCGACGAAGACGAACGCGAGCAAATCGCTCGCGTCGGTTAGCGTTCGCCCATGCCGAAGTTCATCATGCTGTCCACGCTCGGCCCTGAGGGGGCGGCGACGCTGCGGGAGAACCCCGAGCGGGTCAAGGCGGTGAACGCCGAGGTGGAGGCGTTGGGGGTGCAGGTGCTCGAGCAGTTCGCCTTGCTCGGCCCCTACGACTTCCTCAACGTGCTCGACGCCCCCGACGAGAAGGTCATGGCCAAGGTGGCGCTGGTGCTCGGGGCGCGCGGCACCGTCAAGACGCTGACGATGTCGGCTATCCCCGTCGACGACTACATCGACGCCTTACGGGGCTAGTGCTCCGTCCCCGGACGGAGCACTCAGGCCCACCAGAGACCTTGCTTGCGCTGCCGGCGGACGTCGCCCTCGCCGAAGACGGCGGGCAGCACTGTGAGGTCGGACAGGCGCAGCAGGCGGTAGCCGTCGGGCAGTACCTCGGCGACCTCGAACCCCCGCGACCACCGGTCCTCGAACCGGCTCCGCACCTCGACCCGGGTGCCGGGCTTCAGCCGTTCTTCCACCACCACGTCGATCGCAGAAACGTTTGCCACCGTTGGCCCCCTGACTCTGCGCAAATGGTGCCCTTACCCCCCTCATCCTGCGCCGGAAAACACGAGCCTGCAAGGTGATAGCGATGTCCAGTTCGGAAACAGTGCCTGACCTGCGCCTTACGGAGTGGACGTCGTGCGGCGGCTGCGCGGCCAAGTGGGGGGCGGCGCCCCTGCGGGCGCTGGTGGCCCAATTGGCCGCCGACGAGGCCGGACTGCTCGTGGGCCTCGCCCCCTACGACGACGCCGCCGTGGTCCGCCTCACCGACGACCTGGCCCTGGTGTCGACCACCGACTTCTTCCCGCCCCTGGTCGACGACCCCGACGACTTCGGCACCATCGCCGCCGCCAACGCCTGCAGCGACGTGTTCGCCATGGGCGGGAGGGTGGTGCTCGCCCTCAACGTGGCGGCCTTCCCCGAGCGGCTGCCCACAGCCGTTGTGCAGGCCATCTTCGAGGCCGCCGCCCGCACGGTGGCCGAAGCGGGGGGCGTGGTGGCGGGCGGCCACACCATCCGGTCCGAGGAGCCCATCTTCGGCCTCGCCGTGCAGGGCCTCGTGCACCCCGACCGCATTTGGACCAAGGCGGGCGCGCAGCCCGGCGACGTGCTCGTGCTGTCGAAGCCGTTGGGGACGGGGATCGTGCTGGCGGGCGGGAGCGAGGCCGACAAGCGGGCGGCCGTCGGCGGCATGCGCACCCTCAACCGGGTCGCCGCCGAGCAGCTCACGGGGTTGCCCCATGCCGTCACCGACGTCACCGGCTACGGCCTGCTGGGACACGCCTGGGAGATGGCGCAGAGCGGGGGCGTGACGTTGCGCTTCGACGCCGCCGCCCTGCCCTTGTACCCCGGCGCCCTGCTGGCCGCCGAAGCGGGCACCCGCACCGGCGCCGATGCCCGCAACCGGGAGGCGCTGGCGGGCCACGTCACCAGCACGGCCCCTGCGGCGGTCGAGGCGCTGGCCTACGACCCGCAGACCTCTGGCGGCCTGCTCGCCGCGCTGCCGCCGACGGCCCCCGTCCCGGCCGGGTTCTTCGTGGTGGGTGAAGTGGCTGCCGGTCCGGCGGGCGTGGTCCTCGGGTAGCCTCGGCCCCCATGGCGCCGGCGCCCCGCGTCTCCCCCTTGCGCACCGCCATCAAGGCCAAGTCGCCCAGCCTGTCGGTCGAGCGCGCCCTGTGGGCCGAGGGCCACGACGTGGTGGTCGGCGTCGACGAGGTCGGCCGCGGCGCCTGGGCAGGCCCCATCAGCGTGGGCGCCGCCGTGCTGCCGGTCGACAAGCGGGTCTACAAGGTGCGCGATTCCAAGATGCTCACCGAGCCCGAGCGCGAAGCCATGTTCGACCGCATCGCCGGCTGGTGCCGGGCGTGGGCCGTAGGCCATGCCAGCCAGGAAGAGTGCGACCGCCTGGGCATGTCGGCGGCCCAGAAGCTGGCCGCCCGGCGGGCCATCGACGGGCTCGGCCTCACGCCCGACTACGTGCTCATCGACGGCCGTTGGGACTTCGTCGGCATGGGCACCACCCGGAGGATCGTCAAGGGCGACGCCACCTGCCTGTCGATCTCGGCGGCGTCGATCCTGGCCAAGGTCACGCGTGACCGTCTGATGCGGGCCGAGGCCGAGCATTTCCCCGGCTACGACTTCGATCTCAACAAGGGCTATCCGTGCCCACGCCACAAGATGGCACTGCGCGCCTGGGGGCCCACGTCGATTCATCGGCGTTCGTGGGTATTCATGGAACACCTGCCGTGGGGTGGCCGGGCACCGTCGCCCGTCCAACAGGCCCTTTCGCTCGAGACATGAGGTACCGAATGACCAAGCTCAAGACCGTTCTGCTCGTACTGCTGCTGGCGCTGGTCGGCGCCGCTTGTGGTGACGACGGCGACAGCGACAACAACGGCGGCGGGCCCCCCGACACCAACGCTCCCAACCAGAAGGTGGGCGGCACCGCCGAGCAGGGCCGCAACCTCAAGCTCGTCGCCGCAGGCAAGATCACCGTCTGCAGCGACGTCCCCTACGCCCCCTTCGAGTACGAGGAGGACGGCAAGGTCGTGGGCATCGACGCCGACATCATGCGGGCCGTCGGCGGTCGACTGGGCCTGATAGCCGAGTTCCGCGACACCGACTTCAGCGGCATCTTCGCCGCCATGGAAGCGGGCCAGTGCGACGTGATCGCCTCGTCGGTGTCGATCACCGACGAGCGCAAGAAGACCCTCGACTTCTCCGACGGCTACTACGACATCGTGCAGAGCTTGCTTGTGCGCAAGGCCGACGAGTCGAAGTACGCCGACCTGCCGGCGCTGCGAGGGCGCACGGTCGGCGTGCAGTCCGGGACCACCGGCCTCGACTACGCCAAAGCGCAGTCGGGGGCCAACGGCTACACGGTGAAGGAGTTCGAAGGGGCCGACGACCTCTTCGCCGCCCTCAAGTCGTCCCAGGTCGACGCCGTCCTCCAGGACTTCCCGGTCAACGCCTACAACGCCAAGGTGTCGGGCGAGACGGTGGTGACCAAGAAGTTCGAGGACCAGAAGGAGCAGTACGGCATCGTTCTGAAGAAGGGCCGTGACGACCTGAAGAAGGCCATCAACGACGCCTTGGCCCGCATCCGCCAGGACGACACCTACAACAGCATCCTGCGCACCTACCTCGGTCAACAGTGAACGACTTCCTCGAGGAGTTCTTCAACCTCGAGGTCATCGCAGACATGTTCCCCGGCCTCCTCATCGAGGCGATGAAGAACACGCTCGTCTTCACGTTCTTCAGCTTTCTCGGGGGCATCACCTTCGGCTTGGTGCTGGCCCTCATGCGGCTCAGCCGTACGCGGCTGCTGCGATGGCCCGCGGCCGTCTACATCGACGTGATGCGGGGGCTGCCCGCCCTCCTCACCATCGTGTTCATCGGCTTCGGGCTGCCCATCGCCACGGGCATCCAGTTCCCCTACCCGCGGTACACGCCTGGGTGCCTGGCCCTGTCGTTGGTGTACTCGGCCTACATCGCCGAGACGCTGCGAGCGGGCATCGAGGCCGTGCCGTGGGGCCAGACCGAGGCCGCCCGGTCCTTGGGCATGCCGAACCGGGTGGTGATGCGCCACGTCGTCATGCCCCAGGCATTTCGCATCGTGGTGCCCCCCCTGACCAACGAGTTGCTCGCCCTGTTCAAGGACACCTCGCTGCTGGCCGTGCTCGGGACGGTGGCGGGCGGAAAGGAGATCCTCAAGTTCGCCCGCGACCTGGTGAACACCCGGGCCAACACCTCGCCGCTGGTGGCGGGCGGGCTGGCCTACTTGGTGATCACCCTGCCCCTGCTGCGGCTGGTGAGCCGGTTGGAAAGCCGCAGCAGGGCGGGGTGAAGGTGAGCGCTTTTTAGTGCCCCGTCCAGAAACCTTTGCGATGTCCTGGCGACCAGCGACCCCGCTCGCGGCGTTGCTCCTCCTCGAAATACCTTCCAGGTATTCCTTCGTCGTCGCGCCTTCCGAGCGGCGCCGCCGCTTCGCCATGCCACGCGGCCAAGGTTCCTGGACGGAGCACTAGTTGGCGCTGGGCTCCTTGGGCAGGCCCAGCACCCGCTCCCCGACGATGTTGCGCATGACTTCGTCGGTGCCGCCCGCCACCCGCATGCCCGGCACGCCGAGGATGAACTCGCTCCAGGCGTAGGTGCCCCACTCGCCGGTGTCGGCCAGGATGCGCGGCCCCAGCGCCCGCTCCACCAGGCGCGACATGCGCTGCATGTTGTGGGTCAGGGCGAGCTTGGCTGTCGACAGTTCGGGGCCGGGAAGGCCGCCCGCCTGCAGCGAGGCCAGCGCCCGCTGGCTGGTCCACCGGGCCACCGTGTTGTGCACGTAGTAGTCGGCCAACTGCTGGCGCAGCAGCGGGTCGTCGTCCTTGCCCAGGTGGCGCAAGAGGTCGACGAGCCGCGACGGGTTCATGATCGAGCCGCCGCCCGCCCCGCCGCCGCCGATGGCCGCCCGCTCGTTCATGAGGGTGGTGAGGGCCACCGTCCAGCCTTGGTTGACATCGCCCAACCGATGGTCGTCGGGCACCCGCACCTCGGTGAAGAAGACCTCGTTGAACGAGCACCCGCCGGTCATCTGGCGCAGCGGCCGCACCTCGACGCCGGGGGCCTTCATGTCGACGATGAACGCCGTCAGCCCCTTGTGCTTGGGCAGGTCGGGGTCGGTGCGGCAGACGATCTCGCCGATGTCGGAGTACTGGGCGCCTGAGGTCCAGACCTTCTGGCCGGTGATCACCCATTCGTCGCCGTCGCGCACCGCCCGGCTCTGCAGCCCGGCCAGGTCGGAGCCCGCCCCCGGCTCGCTGAAGAGCTGGCAGGCGATGATCTCGCCCCGGTAGAGGTCGTGCAGGTACCGCTCTTTGGCGGCGTCGGTGGCGTGGGCCAGGATCGTGGGGGCGACCATGCCGAGGCCGATGCCGAACACTGTGCCCGAGGGCGTGTCGTACGTGGCGGCCAGCGCCTGCCACGCCCGCTCGTAGGAAGCGGGCAGCCCGCGTCCGCCGTACTGCGTCGGGCCGCTGACCCAGCCGAAGCCTGCGTCGAACACCCGTGTGCGCCAGGCCTTGGCCTCGGCCACCTCGGCCCGCTCTTGCTCGGGCGTCTTCTCCGGGAGCAGGCCGACTTGGTCGGAGCCTTCGCCCCAGGCGCTGCGCTCCTCGCTGCGGGGCTTGGCGTTGGCGTCGAGGAATGCCCTCGCCTCGTCCAGAAATTCCGCTTCAGAGATCATGGCGGGACTCTACTTGACCACGCGGTCAAGTTTTCTGCCGCAGTAGCGTCGGCGGCCGTGAACCGTCGAGAAGCGTTGGTGCTGCGGGCCTTTGCCGGGTGGACGGTGTGGGTGTGGGCCACCCGCATCTGGAACATGCTCGGCGACGACCGCAGCGTCGGCTTCAAGGTCGTGCACTCGGTGCTGGCGCTGGTGTCGATCGCCTTCGCTGTCGTCACCTGGGGGATCGTGCGCCGGGTCCGGGCGCGCGAGCAGCAATGAACCCGCTGCAGCGGTGACCAAGCCGCCCGGGTGGATCCGGCGGCTGGCGCCGTTCGTGCTGGCCCACCGACGCGACGCGGTGGCATCGTTCGCCGCCGCCGTGGGCGGCATGGTGGTGGCCGGGCTGACGCCACTGGTGCGCAAGGTCGTCGTCGACGACGTGCTCTTGGCTCAGCGCCGCCCGCTGGCGCCGTGGTTGGTGCTGATGCTGGCCTTCGCCGTGGCCAAGTTCGGCGCTGCCTTCGTGCGCCGCTACCGCGGCGGGCGGGTGGCCCTCGACGTGCAGCACGACCTGCGCACGGCGATCTACGACCGGTTGCAACGCCTCGACTTCGCCCGCCACGACGAGATGCAGACGGGCCAACTCGTGTCGCGGGCCAACTCCGACGTGGGCTTGGTCTTCGGGCTCCTCAGCTTCCTGCCGTTGATGACCGGCAACGTCGTGATGCTCGTGGTGGCCGTGATCGTCATGGCCTTCTTGTCGCCGTTGCTGACCGTCGTCGTGCTCTTGGTGATCCCGCTGGTGCTGGCCGCGGCCATGAAGCTGCGCACCAGCGTGTTCCCCGCCAGTTGGGACGCCCAGCAGCGCGCCGCCGAGGTGGCGGGCGTGGTCGACGAAGCGGTGGCAGGCGTGCGAGTGGTGAAGGGCTTCGGCCAAGAGGCTCGCGAGCTCGACCGCTTGGTGGGCCAGTCGGAAAAGCTCTACGCGTCGAGGGTCAGGTTGGTGCGCATCCAGGGCCGCTTCTCCGCCGCGCTGCTGACCCTGCCCCAGTTGGGCCATGTGGCCATCCTCGCCTTGGGCGGGTGGCTGGCGTTGCGGGGGCGCATCAGCATCGGCACGTTCCTGGCCTTCTCGTCGTACCTGGTGCAGCTGATGGCGCCCATGCGCATGTTCGCCGTGCTGCTGGCCGTGGCGCAGCAAGCGCGTGCGGGAGCCGAGCGCATCTTCGAACTGCTCGACTCCAACCCGGTGGTACGCGAGCGCCCCGATGCCTCGGTGTTGCCGGGGTTGCAGGGCGACGTCGTCTTCGACGGCGTGACCTTTGGGTACCTGCGCTCCGAGCCGGTGTTGCGGGGCTTCTCGTTGCGGGTGGCGCCCGGCGAGACGGTGGCGCTGGTGGGTGCGTCGGGATCGGGCAAGTCGACGGTGTCGTTGCTGCTGCCCCGGTTCTACGACGTGCAGGACGGCGCCGTGCGGGTCGACGGCATCGACGTGCGCGACGTGAGCTTCGAGTCGTTGCGCCGCCAGATCGGCGTGGTGTTCGAGGAGAGCTTCCTGTTCTCCGACACGGTGCGGGCCAACATCGCCTACGGCAGGCCCGACGCCACCGACGCCGAGGTGCGAGCGGCTGCGGTGGCCGCCGAGGCCGATGCCTTCATCGAGGCGTTGCCCGACGGCTACGACACCGTGGTGGGCGAGCGGGGGCTGACCTTGTCGGGCGGCCAGCGCCAGCGCGTTGCCTTGGCCCGGGCGCTGCTGACCGACCCCCGCATCCTCGTGCTCGACGACGCCACCTCGTCGGTCGACAGCCGGGTGGAGGAGGAGATCCACGACACCCTGCGCCGGTTGATGCAGGGCCGCACCACGCTGTTGGTGGCGCACCGCCGCTCGACCCTGCGATTGGCCGATCGCATCGTGGTGGTCGACGGCGGACAGGTGGCCGACGAGGGCACGCACGAGGAACTGCTCGAACGCTCGGCGCTGTACCGCACACTGCTGTCGGGGCCGGGGGACGACTGCGAGGCCGAGCCGCCGGTGGTGACGGCCGACGCGTGGCGCAAGCGGGGCGAGGCACCAGTGGCCCGGGCCGAGGTGCAACCGGCGGGCATGGGGTTCATGCACGGCGGGCCGGGCGGTGGCATGGGGAACCTGTCGCCCACGCCCGACCTGCTGGCCCGCCTCGACGGGCTGCCGCCGGCCGACGACCAGCCGCACATCGACGTGGTGGCCGAAGCGGGCCACGACCCTCGCTTCCGCTTACGTCGGTTCGTGCGGCCCTACCTCGGCGCGCTGTTGCTCGGGCTGTCGCTGGTGGTGGTCGACACCCTGGCGACGGTGGCGGGCCCCGCCCTGGTGCGGGTGGCCCTCGACCACGGGGTGGTGGCGCAAAACGAGTCGGTGCTGTGGTGGGCGGCCGTCGGGTTCCTCGGCGTGGCGTTGGTCGACTGGGTGGTCATCTGGGCCATGACCGTGCAGACGGGGCGCACCGTAGAGCGGCTGCTGTTCGCCCTGCGCATCCGCATCTTCGCCCACCTCCAGCGGCTGGGCATCGACTTCTACGACCGGGAGATGGCGGGCCGGGTGATGACCCGGATGACCACCGATGTGGAGGCGCTGTCGACGTTGCTGCAGACCGGCTTGGTCAACGCCGTGGTGAGCCTGTTGGGGTTCGTGGCCGTGGCCGTGGTGATGGTCGTCATCAACCCCCGGCTGAGCTTGGCCGTGTTCACGGTGGTGCCGCCGCTGGTGCTGGCCACCGTGTTGTTCCGGCGGGCCTCGGCTCGGGCCTACGTGCAGGCCCGCGACCGCATCGCCGTGGTGAACGCCAACTTGCAGGAGAGCCTGTCGGGCGTGCGCGTGGCCCAGGCGTATGCGCGGGAGAAGCGCAACAGCGACGAGTTCCGCGGCGTCGCCGAGGACTACCGCGAGTCACGCATGGGGGCGCAGCGGCTGGTGTCGTTGTACTTCCCGTTCGTCGACTTCCTCTCCGAGGTGGCGGGAGCCGTGGTGCTCGGCGTGGGGTCGTACCTCATCACCCGCGACGCGGTGACGGCCGGTGCGGTGGTGGCGTTCGTCCTCTACATCGACAACCTGTTCGCGCCGGTGCAGAACCTGTCGCAGGTGTTCGATACCTACCAGCAGGCGCAAGCGTCGATGGAGAAGATCGACGAGCTCATGGCCACGCCGACGTCGACGCCCGTGCCCGCGTCGCCGGTGGTGCTCCCGTCGTTGCGGGGCGAGGTGCGCTTCGACGACGTGTGGTTCCGGTACCCGACGGCAGTCGACGACGCGCTGCGGGGCGTCGACCTGGTGGTGCGGCCGGGGGAGACGGTGGCGTTGGTGGGGGAGACGGGCGCGGGGAAGTCGACGCTGGTGAAGCTGGTGGCCCGGTTCTACGACCCCAGCCGGGGACAGGTGCTGGTCGACGGCGTGGCGCTGACCGACGTCGACCTCGGCGCCTACCGGCAGCAGTTGGGGTACGTGCCCCAGGAGGCGTTCCTGTTCTCGGGGACGATTCGCGACAACATCGCCTACGGGCGCCCCGATGCTTCCGACGCCGAGGTGGAGGCGGCGGCGCGGGCCGTCGGTGCGCACGACTTCATCGCCGGGTTGTCGGGTGGGTACCTGGAGCCGGTGACCGAACGGGGCCGCTCGCTGTCGTCAGGGCAGCGCCAGTTGATCGCCTTGGCCCGGGCCCGGCTGGTCGACCCCCGCATCCTGCTGCTCGACGAGGCCACCTCCAACCTCGACCTGGCCACCGAGGCGCGGGTGCAGCGGGCCATGCAGGTTGTGGCCGAGGGGCGTACCACGCTGCTCATCGCCCACCGGTTGCAGACGGCCATGACCGCCGACCGGATCGTCGTCGTCGACGACGGCCGCGTGGTGGAGGACGGCAGCCACGACGACCTCTTGGCGCGCGGGGGCAGCTACGCGGAGTTGTGGCGAGCCTTCGCGGCGTAAATTCCCTTTATTTACAAGGGAAAATCCCTTGCTGAGGCGATCGAACATGTGTACGATGAACAGGTGATCGCCGCACTACGCGAGGCAGTAGAAGCACCGGACGTTCCCCTCGACGGCGACGCCTTGGCCGAGGTGCTGAAGCTGGTCGACCTGCTCAACGCCAAGGTGTCGCGGGTGATCGGCGAGTTCGACGCCGAGGCACTGTGGGAGCTCGACGGAGCCACCTCGATGACGGCCTGGCTCCGTCACCACGCAGGCATGACGTCGAGCAACGCGAAGACGGTGGCTTCGACGGCAAAGAAGCTCCGGGCGTTGCCGCTGACGAGCGAGGCGTGGTTGTCGGGGGCGCTGTCGGGCGGCCAGGTGCAGGCCATCGTGCGCAACGCCACGCCGGAGTTTGCGGAGCACGAGCCGGCGGTGGTGCCCGCGCTGGTCGACCTGTCGGTCGCCGACACCGCGTTGGCCATGCAGCAGTGGAAGGCCATGCTCGACATCGAGCCGACGTTCGAGAAGGGCGTCCACCTGTCGCAGACGTTGGACGGCCAATGGGAACTGACGGGATCACTCGACGCGCTGAGCGGCGAAACGGTGGCCACCGCATTGCGGTTGGCGATGGTCGACGACCCCGACGTGCTGCCGTCGCAGCGCCGCGCCGACGCGCTGGTCGACGTGTGCAGGTTCTTCCTCGACCACCAGAGCGGTCGTCGTGGCGGACGGCACCGGCCGCATCTCAACGTGGTGGTCGATTACGACGCCCTGGTGCGGGGCAAGGGCGGCAGCTTCGTGGGCGGCGGCTTGCTCGACGGTGCGTCGGTGCAGGCGCTGGCCTGCGACGCGGCCATCCACCGGGTGGTGACCGACGGGCGCAGCACCATCCTCGACTACGGCACGTCGACGCGCACCATTCCGGCCCCGTTGTGGTCGGCGCTCGTGCTGCGCGACCGGCACTGCCGGTTCGAGGGGTGCGACCGCCCGTCGCAGTGGTGCGAGGCCCACCACGTGGTGCCCTGGCACGACGGCGGTACGACGAGCCTCGAAAACCTGGTGCTCAAGTGCAGCAGGCACCACCACATGGGCCACCAACCGGCGTGGTCCGAGAAGCTCGAACCGGATGGCACCTTGGTGGTCACCGACCCAAGGGGCCGCACCCGCACCACCCGACCACCCGGCACCTTCCCGCTCGCGGCCTGAAGTGCTACGGCGCCGCGCGCCAGTGCACGTACTCCACGGTGACGTCGACCAGGCCGCCGCCGGCACTGAAGAACACGGGCTGCTCGCACTGGTTGTCGGTCGTCAGCAGGCCGGCGACGCCTGTCTCCAGCTTGGTGGCATCGCGTCGGTGGGCGCCCTCGTCGATGTAGCTGATGATCCCGGCGGTCACCGGTTCGCCCACCGAACGCCAGCGGGTGGTGCTCCGGCCGTTGCCGCAGCCGTTCATGGTGGCGGGGAAGTCGGGCACGAGCGAGCCTTCGTCCTCGGCATAGACCCGCACCGACGCTGTGGTCGGTGCGCCGTCCGGCGCATAGCCGGTGAGCCGCGAAGGGAACGGTGGTGCCGTCACCGGCGTCCGACCCTCCCTCGACGACAGCGACGTCGTCGTAGCCGGTGCTCCGCACGATCGCGCCGCACTGAGTTCGCCGCAGCTCGCGTAACACCCGAGGCCTCGATATTCGCCCTGCACGCGCCGGGCGTCGTCGCCTTCGGGGTCGGCTGCGTTCCACCGGTCGTGCAGTGACGCGCATTCGCTCGCATCGGCTTGCCGCGCGGGCGGGCGGTCGTCAGTGCACGCCGACGACAAGAGCAACGCCGCCAGCACGGTCACGATCGTCCTTCGCAATGTCCCCCCTCTTGGCTGGTTACAGCTTCACGTCCAAGGCCAGCGTCAGGCAGCGGCAGGCGCCGCCCGCCTTCAGGAACTCGCCGACGTCGCAGGCGACTGGCTCGAACCCCCACGCTTCGAGTTGCTTGCCCACGCGCACCGGCACGGTGTGCATGACGACCGCCGAGCCGACCACCACGGCGTTGGCGCAGAACGACGCCGCCTCGTCGGGCTCCAGCACGAGGGGCTCGGGCACCAGCGCGGCCATGACCCGACGGCCGTAGTCGTCCCAGGCCAGCGGGTTGACGATGGCGCGGCGTTCGTCGAGCGGACAGAACGTGATGTCGAGGTGGTAGAAGCGTTCGTCGATCAGTTCCACCGAGCGCACGGCGGCGCCCGTCAGCCGCGACAGGTAGGCGTGCGAGGCGGCATCGGAGCGGAAGCGGTAGCCCGAAACCAACACGTTGCCGAAGGGCAGCGCGTCGCCTGCGCCTTCGTGCGACACCCCGAGGGGCAGCTCGTCGATGCGGTAGCCGTGGGCCTGGAACCACGCCACGTCGTGGGGCACTTCGCCTTGGCGTTCGGGGTGGCGGAAACGCGAGGGGATGAACTGGTCGCCGTTCACCAGACCGGCGTTGGCGGTGAACACCATGTCGGGCACATCGGGGTGGGGCGTCAGCACCTCGATGGTGGCACCCGCCTGCTCCAGCGTGGCCCGCAGGTTCTCCCACTGCTCCCGGGCCCGCTCCCGGTCGACCGCCACCTCGCGGTGCATCCACGGGTTGATCTCGTAGAGCACGCCGAAGTGCCGGGCCGGACACATCAAGTAGCGGCCACCCCAGTTAGGCACAGAGGTGCGATGTCAGCTCGCGCACGAACAACCCGACATCGGTCACGATGCCGAGCGCTTGATGGCTCCCGCGGTCGGCGAGCTTCGTCACGACGGCCTGGTTGATGTCGATGCAGTAGGTCTCGACGCCGGCCGGCAGGAGGTTGCCCGTCGCGATCGCGTGCAGCGTCGACGCGAGCATCAGCGCGACGCGGACGCCG